>CAZUAM010000094.1:0-15531 GCA_964618095.1 uncultured Planctomycetaceae bacterium
GCTCCGCGGCTGCGTCTCGCGCTACTACCTAAAGCAGGTTGCCCAAAGCGTCGTACGCCGGTTAGACGGCGTGGCGGAGATCGACAACCAATTGGACGTTGCACCATTTCCAAGTTGACCCGAGACGGAGGCCGGCGATCGTGCGATCCTGCGAAGCCGAGCTCCCGGCCCTTGAGGACACCCCCATTTCCCGCAAAGAGGTTTTCCATGCTGGTTCTAACTCGAAAAAGTGGCGAACGTATTCGGATCGACCACACGATTTCGGTCACCGTGCTGGCGATCCGAGGCGGCAAGGTCAAGCTGGGGCTCTCCGGCCCGCCGGATATCCTGTTTCAACGTGAAGAGCTCTATCAGCGGATCCGACCGAACGCTGCTGAACCGCGCCCGGGGCAGCAGGTGCTGGAGGCGGTTTGCGGCTAAGGAGCCAGCGAGAGACAAGTTCGGGTCTGTCCCGATTTTCGCGCAGCGAACGTGGGACCGTCCCCCGCCGGAATGCGGAAGTTATTCTTCGGCCGCTCCTTACGAACAGGTCGGGGTAATTTGTGATAGTGCCGTGTGGTGACTTGGCAGGAAGCCGAACCGAACACCACACTCGCCCAATCACTACTTTATCTGTTGGAGGGAAGACCATGTGTGAAGTGCGAGAAGGCGTAATTCAACCAAGATTTGCCGAGGGGACTGGTGTCCAAGTAAAGCTCGGTGTCATGGACCCTGACTTTCCCGAGTTGCACTTGGGAAACTGGCGAGGCACAGTTTCTCAGGTTCGCAGGGGAGGGCTTCCCGGCTACCTTATCCGGTGGAACCCCGATACTCTTGAAAACATCCATCCGGCCTATCGAGATTACTGCGAAAAGGTGGACGTGGCTTTCGACAAAATGTGGCTGCTGGAAGGGGATCTGGAACCTGCCCCCGAGGCACGCTTGCCGCTCAAGCGGCGGAAGGAGGGTCCGCTCCCATTTCCTGCTTGCTGAACGGATTGGCGATGATTCTTCCGGTTTGGCCCGAGCAGAGGCCGCCGGTCGCCAGTTTGGGACCGGAGGGCCCGGCCGCGGCAAGAGAGACGGGGCGTTGTCACGCCCGCGAAGTCGCGGGTCTTGCCGAAGAAGGCCCGACAACTCCGCTTCATCTCGACGCTGGCAGCGGCGTGCGGTCAGACGACCATCTTATGGGCGTAGAATCCCTCGGCGAGCTTGCTCGGTGAATGGCACTCCACGCCGCGAAGCCGCAGCACCGCCCAGTAAGTCTCGTCGGAGAACCAGCTCTTGCCGTTCTGCGTGGGGAAACACTCGACGATCGTCTCGATCTTTTCGCGGCAGGTCGATTCGTCGAGTGGCACGTAGAGGTTCGGGCGTCCCATGTCGCCGTCGTACTTGGGAACCTCGTATTCGAGGATCAGGTGGTCACGGAAGGCACACCAGGTCAGCTCGGAGACGAGGCGATGGTCCTGGTGCAGGTCGGCGCGGCGGTGGGTGAAGATCAGGTCGGGGGAAATCCGGTCTCTGAGCTGCTCGAAATACTCCTTGACCTGGGCGCCGACGTAAGGGAAGTAGCTGTCGCGGAAGCCCTTAATGGTCACGTTTTCCTTGCCCGAGTTGCGCAGAAAGCGCCGGGCGCTGGTCATCGCTTCTTGTGCTCTCTGGCCGCCGGCTCCCAGGACGACCCAGTGGACGTGGAGCGAGGGGTTCTCCGCGAGCAACTTCAACATGGCACCTCCACAGCCGATCTCGATGTCGTCGGCGTGGGCTCCGAGGCAAAGAACCGTGCGAAGGTTTTCGAAGGCGAGCTTGAGCATCTTGGCTGTCCGGGTTCTGAACTCGATCGTTACAGGCGGGGTGCGTGTTTCGTGCCGCAGGCTTCCGCGGCAAACCCTTGGGGAGTTTACAGCCTACGACGCCGCGCGGGCTGCGGTGCTTGGGAGCAGTTTATCGGGCGTCGTTTCGGCAGGGACCTCGCGGTGCGACTTCTTCCATACTTCCCAGGGTGATTCCCCCCTTGCGTACATGTCGTCGAGGCATTGCTTTTCCTTGTAGGTGTCCATACAGCCCCAGAAGCCCTCGTACTTCATTGCCGCCAGACGGCCTTGGGCAATCAGGCGTTGGAAGGGTTCGCCGACGAGCTCTTCTCCGTCGTGCAAGTAGTCGAAGATCTCCTGCCGCAGCACGAAGTAGCCGCCGTTGATCCAGATACCCGACTCGCCCGCGCCCTCGATGGTCTCCACCCGGCCGTCGTCGCCGACACTCACGGCGTGAAAGCTCTGCGAGGGGCGCACGCTCAAGAAGGTGGCCACCGCGTCCTGGCGGTGGGCGAAGTCGATCAGGTCGGGCAGATGCAGATCGGTGAGGTCGTCGGCGTAGTTGGCCAGGAACGCCTTCTCGCCGACCAGGTACGGCTGGACGGCCTTCAGCCGAGCGCCAATGTTGGCCTGAATCCCGGTATCCACGAAAGTCATCCGCCAGTCGTGGATGTCGCTGCCCAGCAGCTTGATCGAGTGGCCGCTCTGGCTGAGGACGAAATCGTTGGACATGCACTCGTTGTAGTTGAGGAAGTAGTCCTTGATCATGTCCCCCCGCCATCCCAGGCAAAGGATGAATTCCTTGTGGCCGAAGTGAGCGTAGTACCTCATAATGTGCCACAGAATGGGCCGGTAACCGATGGTGACCATTGGTTTGGGGATGGTCTCGGAGTATTCTCGAAGTCTTAGCCCCAGTCCACCGCAGAAGAGCACTACTTTCATGGGTCTCGGTCCTCGATGCGTAATTCACCTGGTGCGTTTCAGACGGTCTTAATCTTCTACTTAAGGACGTCGGGTGCGTGCAGGCACGCCACCGCCGGTTCACTCGCAAACGGTCAGCTCCGGAATGGGGACCACGAACCGCGCCCCCCACCGTCGGACATAGGCGAGCTGGGAGATAATCTCCTCCTTCAGGTTCCAGGGGAGGATGAGGATGTAGTCAGGTTTGGTTTGGGCAATCTTCCCGGGGGCGTAGATGGGGACGTGCGTGCCGGGGAGGAACATGCCCTGTTTGTGCGGGCTGCGGTCGACCGTGTAGGCCAGCAGGTCCGTGCGGATGCCGCAGTAGTTCAGCAGCGTGTTTCCTTTGCCCGGGGCACCGTAACCGGCCACCTGCTTGCCCTCGCGCCGGGCAGTGATCAGGAACTCCAACAGTCTGCGCTTGGTCTCCGCCACGCGCTCGCCGAAGTCCAGATAGGTCTCGATCCGACCGTATCCGGCCGCCAGCTCGCGGTCTCGGAGTTCCGCCACGGCGGGCCGGACGGGCTGGGAGGTGTCGCGGGCGTGCCGGGCGTAGAGCCGCAACGAGCCGCCGTGGGTGGAGAGCTCCTCCAGGTCAAAGATCACCAGGCCGTGCGCGGCGAACACCCGCTGGACCGCCAATAGCGACAAATACGAGAAATGCTCGTGGTAGATCGTGTCGAACTGGTTGCCCTCGACCAGCCGCATCAGGTGCGGAAACTCCATGGTGATCACTCCGCGGGGAGCCAAGAGCAGCTTCAGCCCCGCCACGAAACCGTTCAGGTCCGGCACGTGAGCCAGGACGTTGTTGCCCAGCAAGAGGTCGGCCCGGCCGCTCTCGGCGACCAACTCCCCGGCCGTCCGGCGGCCGAAGAACTTCACCAAGGTGGGAATGCCCTTCCGTTGGGCGACCCGGGCAACGTTGGCCGCCGGCTCGATCCCCAGCACGGGGACGCCGCGGGCGACGAAGTGCTGCAACAAGTACCCGTCGTTGCTGGCCACCTCGACCACCCGGCTCTGCGGCCCCAGGCCGAACCGCTCGATCATCGCGCGGACGTACTGCCGGGCGTGCTCCAGCCAGGAGTCGGAATAGGACGAGAAGTACGCGTAATCGCTGTAGATGTCTTCGGCGCGGACGTACTCGCGAACCTGCACCAGGAAGCACCGGTCACAGACGCGGACGTGGAGCGGATAGAACGGCTCCATCTCGTCCAGCTTCTCGGCCGGCAGATAGCTCTCGCAAAGCGGCGACATGCCCAAATCGACGAACGTATGCCGAAGCGGTGCCGTGCAGAAGCGGCATTTCCCATCCACGGGAACGGCGGGTGGTTTTACATTCGCCCTGTCGGCTACGTTGGCCAGCGCTGACTCAGACACAAACCACCTCCGTGTTAAGAGACTGCTGTTGAATCATCTGCCGGATTTCCGACTCATAGAGGGGGTTCATGACCAGCACCACGTCCGGCCGGATCGAAGGCAGTGCCCGGGGGTCTACGATCTCCTGGCCGGTGCAAGGTATGAACCCTCCGGCTTTTCGGGGATTGACGTCAACCACGTATCGGATCTGCTCCCGAACGCCGAGCATGTTGAGGAAGCTGATTCCTTTGGCCCCGGCCCCCCAAACGACCACGCGTTGACCTTTTCGCCGGAAGCGGGTGAAGCGGTCTTCCCAGACGTTCAGAAGCCGCCGGAGTTCATCTCGGAGTCGGACTACGGCCGACTCCAGCTCTCGCCGATCATCCCACTCGGAGGCCGGAGACGCCCCCGCGGGCGGCCCCGACCGGGCTTCGATCCAAAGGACCTGCCCTTCGCACCCCTCGCCAACGTCGCAGGCCGAGAAACCGGCTTCTTCAAAGGCGCGTACCAGAGACGACCGGCAGAAATTGGCAAAGTGCTCATAGATCAGGTCCCAGACCATCCCTTGGCGGAAGATCAGCCAGGCGTTGGGGACCTCGAAGTAGACCAAGGCATCGTCCTGCTGCCGCAGGGTGCGATGCAGTTGTCTCAGCAAGGAGACCGGCTGGGCAACGTGTTCCAGCAGATACCGCGAGCAGACCAGGTCCGCCCGGTAGGCCGCGTGCTTCGCGCCGTACAGCTCCCGAACGAACCGGACGTCCTCGGGCGGGCGGGTATCGGGCCGATAGCTCGGATCAAAACCCACGCCGCGATTCTCCCCCAACTCACACAATAGCATCAGGAACTCACCCGTACCGCAGCCGATCTCGATGATCTCCTTGCGACGGATCGCATGCTGCCGGATGAGCCGGGCGGCCGCCCGCCGAGCCAACTTCCGGTGAACCTCGGAGAAATACAGCGAGTTGTCATACTGGCCGTCATAGTCGACCAGGGCGGGGTCAAATGCCCCGTTCCAGAGCATTCCGCACCGTCGGCAGAACCTCAGGCGGATGTCGCCACGGGGACACGACAGGGCCGCTTCCGCGGTCGGCCAATGGCGGCCCACGTGGACGGGCATCCCGGGTAACTCGCAAACCTGCGCGGTGTCCGGCGAACCGCAGATCGGGCAGTGTTGATCCGGGAACGTTTCAGTCGGGTGCTTGGCAATCATGAGGTGTTGTTTCCATCCGGGGTGAGTCGGTCGAAAATGTACGGTCGCGATCTGGTGATCTCGCTAGGCTTCGCCAATCAGCCTGCGATCGTGAGTTGCCGTGGCTGGGATCATCCTTGTTGCATCCCGTCGGTTCTTGGGTGGTCGGGAAGGCGTGCTTCGTTGGAATTCCGGCGTCGTGCGGGCGGGCTGCCCTGGGGCCTCTCCGGGCACACCGAAACAGCAGACGGCTCTCTGATCACCAAGGAGGGCCAACTGGCGTCACACCGGGATAAGTTGCGAACCTCCAACGGCCAGCGGATGCCGAACGCGGGGTCGTCGTGGCGAATGCCGCGGGCGGCCTGCGGCACGTAGAACGCCGACACCTGGTAGAACATTTCGGTCTCCGCAGCGAGCGTCTGATAGCCCTGGGCGCACCCCGGCGGCACGTAGAGCATCCGCCGGTTGTCGGCGGTCAGCTCCACGCCGACCCAACGGGTGAAGGTGGGCGAATCGGGGCGAATGTCCACGGCCACGGCGAACGCCGCTCCGCGAACGCAGCGGACCAGCTTGGCCTCGGGGTAGGGCGCCGCCTGATAGTGCAATCCCCTTAGCGTGCCGCGCTGCGGCGTAAACGCCAGGTTGGCTTGCACCACGCAATCGGCCAACTTCCGTTCGGCAAACTCCCGGCGGCACCACGAGCGGGCAAAGAACCCTCGATGGTCGCCGATCGGCTCGACGTCGACGAAAGCTACCCCTTCGACTTCGGTGTGAGTAAAGATCACCTGGCTGCCTCCCGTCGCTGGAAGTGGCCGGTGCCCTGCGCCGCAACCCCTTGCGGAAGCCAGCGGAACGCGTCGTCCAATAATCCGGCGTCGAGCAGTTCCCGCAACGTCCGCAGCCGAAAGTAGCGCGGGCCGTCGAAATCTTCCGCCGTCAGGCCCACGGCCCGGTAGGCTTCGTACAACTGGGCAACGCCCCGGCGGACGCTCCACCGCGGGCGGAATGCCGGCACCTGGCGGGCGATTTTGCTGCAATCCACGCGGTAGCAGCGTTTGTCCGGCCCCCCGTCCGGCGCGTATTCGATTCGGCAGCCGGGCACGATCTGGCGGACGATTTCCGCCAGCTCACCCACGCGATAGTTCTCCTCGCTGCGGCCCACGTTGAAGGCCTGGTTGTGGATCGCCTTACGCGGCGCTTCGAGCACCGCCACAAACGCCCGGCAGATGTCCTCGACGTGGACGACCGGCCGCCAGGGCGAGCCGTCGCTCTTGATCAGAATCCGCCCGGTGACCGTCGCTGCGGCCACGAAGTCGTTGATCACCAGGTCGAGCCGGAGCCGCGGTGAGAAGCCGTAGGCCGTGGCGTTCCGGAGAAAGGAGGGGCTGAACGTATCATCGGCCAAACGGGCAACGTCGCGGTCCGTGTAGACCTTGGACTCCCCGTAGGGCGTGACGGGGCAGCAGGCGGCCTCTTCCGTGAGCAACTCTTCACCCGACGCTCCGTAGCTGCTGCACGACGAAGAGACTACGAACCGCTCGACGCCCGCCTGCTTGGCGAGCCGGGCCAGCCGGACCGACGCGGCGTGGTTGATTTGCAGCGTGAGTTCCCGGTCGAGGTCCCCCAAGGGGTCATTGGAGAGCGCGGCCAAATGGCAGATCGCGTCGAAGCCGGCCAACTCGCTCGGCTGGACGTCGCGGACGTCCGCAGCCAGCAGCGGGAATTCAGCCGCCGGCGTGACGAACGTGCAGTCCTCGTAGAAACCGGTATCGAGCCCCACCACCTCGTGTCGCCGGGCCAAGAGCATGGGCGCCAGGACACTGCCGATATATCCGTGTGAGCCGGTCAACAAAATGCGCATTACGTCGAACTCCTCTTGCTGTCTGATGCTGTTACGTGGCGACTCTTGGGGGTTCCCTTCCGCTGATGTCTGCGTTCCTCCGTGGAGGAAACTTCACCGGTTGCCGACCATTGTGGGGACGGTCCCGGCCTGCCCATTTCCGACAACTGCTACAGCCGCCGCACCGGCCCGACACGAAGCCATGTACCGGTCGTAAATCCAGGCGTAGGTCTTCTCCATGCCGTCACGGAGCGGGATACAGGGCTCCCAGCCGAGATACCGGCGGATGCGGGTATTATCGCTGTTGCGGCCGTTGACGCCCTTGGGAGCGCTGCGGTTGTAAGTGCGCTTCAGCCGCACGCCGGCAATCTCCTCCACCAGGTCCACCAGCCCGTTGATCGTCACCAGCTCGTTGGAGCCCAGGTTGAGCGGCTCCTCGACGCGGCTGTGCATGATCTTTTCGATTCCGCGGAGGCAGTCGTCGATGTACATGAAGCTTCGCGTTTGGGTGCCGTCGCCCCAGATCTCGATCTCGTGTCGGCCGCAGAGCTTGGCCTCGATCACCTTGCGGCAGATGGCCGCGGGGGCCTTTTCGCGGCCGCCCTCCCACGTGCCGTTCGGTCCGTAGACGTTGTGAAACCGGGCCATCCGGGTGGTCAGGCCGAAGTCCTCACGGAAATGACGGCACATCCGTTCGGAGAAGAGTTTTTCCCAGCCGTAGCCGTCCTCGGGCATGGCCGGATAGGCGTCCTCTTCGCGAAGCGGCACCACCTCGGCCGATTTCTGTTTGTCGGCGTTGTAGACGCAGGCGCTGGAAGAGTAGAAGTATCGCCGGACGCCCGCGTTGCGTGCCGCCAACAGGAGGTGGGTGTTGATCAGCACGGAGAGCATGCAGAGTGCCTTGTTGTTCTCGATGAATCCCATGACGCCCATGTCGGCCGCCAGGTTATAGACCTCGGTAACGCCTTCGCAGGCTCGGCGGCAGTTGTCAAGCTCTTTCAGGTCGGCCACGACGTTCTCCGCCTCGTCGAAACGCTGGAACCACTCGTCGTAGGCCTTGATGTCGACCACACGGACGTTGGTGTGGCCTCGGCGGATCAGGTCGGCCGTGAGATGGCCGCCAATGAAGCCGCCGCCGCCCGCCACCAGAATCAGTTCATTGCTCATTGTTGTTTCTCCTCAGGTTGCTCACTTCAATAGAATGGGGCTATCTGCGTTGTTGATCGGTTCGTTGCTCCGCTGGTTGTCTGGTGGTTGCCGGGGAGAGGATGGTTTCGACGGGAATGACGGCCGAGGTTGACGGCTGGCTCGCAGGTGCTCGAGGTACCCGCCGCCAGTCCCCATTCCCCGCAAGGTCTTGATCACGACTCCCTTCCACTTGCTCAGCTGAAACAGATAGCGGAGCAGGACGCCGAAACACCGCGTCCGCTCGGTGATCGTCAGGTCGGCCCGCAGGATCGCCCGCCCGTATCCGCGCAACAGTTGAAGCCGAGTGAAGCTGAACCACGGGGAGGCATTCGGGTCCTCGAATTGCTGCTGTTCGGCGGCCGTGCGAAGACATCCCGAGGCCTGGGGATGGACGCGGAGGAAGAACAGCGTCTGGGGGATTTCCCGGTAGCGGCCCCACAGGCCGAGTTCGGCCACAAAGACTTTGTCCGTGCCGTAGTAGGGCAAGAGCAGCATGGTCTTGCGGACGACGTCCCGACGCATCAGCCCGTAGACATCGATGCAGCCACCGGCTCCCAAGAGCACGGCGCGGAAGCGCCGATGGGAGTGTTCGGCCTCGCGGGTCGGCAGACGTGCCGGGCGGCCCGCGCCAACGCTTCCGGGCCCGGGCAACTCCGAAGCGCCGGCCGCCGAATAGCCGACGTCTCGGGCGGCCGGGTCCGGAAGAGGCTTCCCGTCGGGACCGACGTGCGTGGTGCGCGAGTGGCACCACACGATGTCGGGAGAACGGTCGAGGACCTCGACACAGCGTGCCAGAAACGTCGGATGGTGCAGGTCGTCGTAGGCGGCCCATTTGAAGTATTCGCCCCGGGCAAGTCCAAACACGTGGTTGAAATTCCAGGTGGCGCCTCGATTTTCCTCCTGCCGCTGATAGCGAACGCGCGGGTCGCCGGCGGCATACGACCGGCAAATCGACTCCGTCTCGTCGGTCGACGCATTGTCGGAGATGATCAACTCGAAGTCGCCGTACGTCTGCGACAGCAACGAGTCGAGCGACTCTCTCAGGAAAGCAGCCCCGTTGTACACGGGCATGCCAATACTCACGCGGGGGCTTTTGCCAAGCATGCGATCAGGTCGGAAATTCAGGGTTACCGGGACAGGTGAATGTTTCGATCGTATCCGCGGCGAGGGCCCTTGCCCTGCGGTTGCGGCGCGGTCCGCATCCGTGTGCTTTCCGGGTCGCTCGCCAGCGTTGACGCTGCCGTCTTAGCTGTTGTACGCGGCACAAGGCGAGCCCCACTCGCAGGAGAAAAACCGTGTTTGTAACCAGGTATCTGCGCCACAGACGGTGAGGTTCCTGGATCAAGCGGTAGAGCCACTCCAAGCCGCGGCGCTGCATCCACGCGGGCGCGATCGGCTTGGCGCCGGAGTGGAAGTCGAAGGCCGCCCCCACGCAAAGCTGGACTCCCCTGACGCTCTCCCGATGCTCGTAGGCGAAGACGTCCTGCTTGGGGCACCCCAGGCCGAGAAACACCAGGCCGGCCCCGCTGGCGTTGATCCTCTCGACGGCGGCGCGGTCTTCTGCTTCGGTCAGGCGGCGGTAGGGTGGTGATTCATAGCCGGCAATCTCCAAAGCCGGGTACTTCTGGAGGAGATTGACGCGGAGCCGCTCAACCACGTCGGGGCTGCCACCGTAAAGGTAGATCGAGATCCCGGCCCGGGCGGCCTCGCAGCACAGCCTGAGCATAAGTTCCGGGCCGTAGACGCGATCCTTCAGCGTGGTGCCGTGCAGGAGGTTCAGCGCCCAGCGGACCGGCTGCCCGTCGGGAGTCACCATGTCGAAGCCGTTCACTCGCTTACGCATCACCGGATCGCTGGCGGCGGTGACCAGCGCGTGCACCGCGTGACAGGCGACGACTCCCGGTATCCTTCGCCGGGCGGCCCGGAGGATGACGGCGACGGCCTCGTCGTAGGTGGTGGGACTGACCGCCACCCCGAACAGATCGACCTTGGGCGGCCAAGCGAAATCGCGCGGATCCCCCCTGGCCACCGATCCCTTGTTTGCCAAGCTCCGTTTTGATAAAGCGATCATATTTCACACGGTTGGGGAGATACCGAATGTTCTGGCCGTTCCATCCGGTGCCCGCCGGCTCGCGCGTAAATCTCCATTAGCGCGCGATAGTTGCTCCGGGCGGTGTATTTCGATTCGTATTCCTTGCGAGCGGCCTGCTGCATTCGCATTCGAGTGGGTTGGTCGGTCCATAGTTGTTTTATCTTGGACACCAGGTCGTGGGGGTCGCCGGGCGTGAAGTGGAGTCCCGTGCGGCCATCTTCGACAAGCTCCTCCATGGCTCCCGTTCGCGAGACGATGACCGGCGTGGCCTTGGCAAAGGCCTCGATCATGGTGCGCCCGAACGTCTCGTACCAGATGGAGGTCATCAACAAGAAAGCAGCGTTGCCGACAATCGCACAGACCTCCTCCAGGGTGCGCCAACCGAGCCACTCGATGCGGGCGTCGTCGGCTGCCGCCCGGCGGACGCGTTCTGCCAGCGGCCCGTCACCGACGATCTTCAGCGGCAGCCTCTCCGGCAGCCTGGACCAGGCGGCCAGCAGCGTGTCGAGCCCTTTCTCCGGCGAGAGCCGGCCGACGAAGACGGCGTATCCCCCGTCGCCGGCAGCGGGCCCGGGGTCGGGGTGGACGAAGTTCGGCTTGACGACGATCCGTCTTTCCGGGATGCCCCCCTGGATGAGCTTGCGACGCGCGAACTGGCACGAAGTCACGTAGAGGTCCACCACTTTGGCCCAGGTCCCTGCGACCCGGTGAATGCCTTGCATGGCGGCAACAACCGCAGTGGCCGCGCGACTCGTCCTGTAACAAGCGTGTACCACGCCCGGCCAGGCGACGGCCTTTCCCAGACAGTCCTCACACACGTTGCCGTCGCGGAGGAAGTAGCCGTTGGTGCAGTACATGCGGTAGTTGTGCAGCGACTGCACGACGGGCAGTCCCTCGGCGCGGGCCGCGTAGTATGCCGCCGGAGAAATCAAGGGAAAGGTGTTGGTGCAATGCATGATGTCGGGCCGCCGGCGACGGATCAGATCCCGCAAATCGGCATAGGTTTTCCGATTCCAAAGCGTGCGTTTTGCCACGTCGAGTCGGCCCATCCCCCGGATCTCATCGTTGTGCATCGTGAACCGAACAACCTCGTGCCCGTACGATTCCAGCAGCCACGTCTCGTCGGCAAAGATTTGGTCCTCGCCTCCGGGTTGCTGGTAGTAGTGGCAAGCCAGGATTTTCATCGAGGCGCTCCTGCGTGCCGGGAAACACCGTTTTCGCTGCGAGGCCTTATCCGAGCGGTCTGCTGCATTCGGGTTCGTGCGGGTTGGTCGGCCCATCGTTGTCTTACCTTGGACACCAAGTTGGCTCGCTGTTCGCCGGGGGCTGAGTTTCTCTCTACGACAGCTTGACTGCTCCCGGCCCTTCCACCAATACTGCGGAATTCAGGTTCGTGTCGGACGCACTCGGTCGGGCCTCCCGGAGGCCCCCGAGTCGGCCCGGGCCAAGTTCGGATGAGACACCAAGAGCCCGCTCGTAGATTGCCATCAGGCATTCGTAGTTGGCTTCGGCCGAATAGTGCCGTTGATACTGTCGGCGGGCGGCCTGACGGAGTCTGCGCAGCTTCGACGGCTCGGCCAGAAGCTGGCGGACCTTCGCCGCCAGATCATCCGCGTCGCCCGGCCGGAAGTGCAGACCGGTCTGCCCGTCTGCAATCAACTCGGCCATGCCTCCCAGGTCTGACGCGATCACGGGCGTGCCTTTGGCAGAGGACTCCACCAAGGTCTTGGGGAATCCCTCGTACCAGATTGACGGGATCACCATGCAGGAAGCCTCACCCATAATCCGGTAGACTTCCTCGAGGGGCTGCCATCCGAGCGGCTCGATTCGCCGGTCGGAGGCCGCCGCTTGGCGAACCCGGCCGGACAGCGGGCCGTCGCCGACGACCACCAGGCGCGTCTGCCCTGGAAGCCGCGACCAGGCCTCCAACAGGACGTCGATCCCTTTCTCGGCGGAGAGCCGACCGACGTACAGGACGTATCCGCCGCGGCCCGTACCCGGCCCGGGGTCGGGCCGGACGAAATTGGGTTTCAAGACGATCTTCTCCGCCGGCAGGCCGCCGGCGATGAACCTCTGCCGGGCGAACTCGCTCATGGCAATGTAGACGTCGACCGCCCTGCCGTAGGTCCCGCCGAGGTGATGGGCCAAAAGCATCGAGGCCACGACCGCCGTGCCTGCCCGGCTTTGCCGGTAGCAGGCGTGCCGCACTGCCGGCCAGGGAACCTGTTTGCCCACGCACTTCTCACAGGGTTTCCCGTTGCGCAGCAGCGTGGCTCCGGGACATATCAGCCGGAAGTTGTGCAGAGTTTGTACGACCGCTGCCCCGGCCCGGCGGACGGCATAGTACGCGGCCGGTGAAATCAGTGGGAAGGTATTGTGGAAGTGGACCACTTGGACGCGTTCGCGCCGGACCAGGTCGCCAAGCTTGACGGCCATCTGGCGGTTCCAGACCGTGTCGCGCGCCACGCCCAGCTTGGAACGACCCCGAATCGAGTCGTTGTGAACCTCGAAGGGCAGCACCTGGTTTCCCCGAGACTCCAGCAGCGAGACTTCGTCGGCAAATACGTGGCCCTCGCCGCCGCGTTGCTGATAGTAGTTGTGGCAAACGACCAGTTTCATCTCAGGCCCGTCGTATCGGTTAAGGTGTTCATCTGTCCTTCTCGGAGCACAACGGCACCTCGCGATCATCGAGCGACGCGCCGACCTGCCGCCAGAACAGCGCGATCAGCCAGATCACCATGTGCGAGCGCGGCATCGGACTGAACAGGATCGGTTCGGTGATGCTGGCCACCAGCGCCAGGACCAATACCATGTCGGGAACGGGGTCGGGGTTTCTCACAAAGCCCCACAACAGGCTGAGAAACATGGCTGCCAGCAACAAGGCAGCAATCACCCCTCCGGATAGGGCGATGTCGAGGAAAATGTTGTGTGCATGGATCGTCTGAAAGCTGGTAAAGGCCGCCAGACGGTGCGTGTTCATCAGGTAGCGCGGCGCGCCGTAGCCCCAGCCCACCCAAGGTGACTCGCCGATCTTCTCCAAGGCATACGCCCAGATCGCCGTACGGCCGGTGAGGCTGTAGACTTCGTACGCATCGCCGGAACGGGAGATTCTGCTGGCAACGTCCTCCGAATCAATTCCTGCCAGCTCACCCCCGAAGATCAGTAGTATCAGGCATACCACAGTGATCACGGCAGAGCCGGCGATCAGCAACGGCACGAGTCGGACCCGCCGCAGGCAGAGCACGGCGACCACCGCCGCGCAGGCGAGGACCGCGGTGCGGCTCTGCGTGAAGAGGAGCGTGACCAGGGCAAACCCCAGCGGCAACAGGAGCGTCGACCATCGCGTGCAACGTTCAAAACCGAGAATCAGGATCAGGCCGATCGCCCAGGCGGCCTGGAGCCCCAGTGTCTGCGGGCAGCCACCCAGGCGGTACATGAATCCGCTGTCTTTCAACTCGCCTCCGATCACAACCGGCGAGCGTCCCAGTTCCGGCACGGCATAGTAGAAGACCCAGTTGGAGAGTGCGAACAGGAGCAGCGTTACCAGGACGGTCAGGATGGTGCGGCGACCGCCGAGTTGCAGAAGCACCGCCGGGACAAAGAGGACCATGCACCACAACAGGACGCAGGCCCCCGTGCAATACAGCGGCGCAATCGCCAACGGCAACGTGGCGATGGCCCACACGCTGAACAGAAACGTCCAGGCGCCGGGAAACCGCATGAACTCGCCCAGCGTCCGCGGAAGATGCACCAAGCCATAAAGACCGCACGCCGCACAAACGCCCAGCCGCATGAAGGTCTCCCAGTCGGCAGCGAACTGCTGGAGATCCTCCCTGGCGGTAAAGCCCAAATGGGGTATGGTCAGGCTTGCCGCGAGCAGGACCATGCCGACCCGCACCGAGGCGAGTGAGGCGTCCCCTGCGCGGTCCGTTTCCGACGCCGGAGATAAGGAAAACATCGTGCTGTGGTCGATCGTGCTCATGCTACCAGCTCCCCCTGCGCCGGATTGGCTGACGCACGGTGCACAATCCTCCGGAACGCGAACCACTGGACGACCACAGCAGCCAGGCAACCGACCAGTCCCGCGTATCCGACCCCGGCCGCTCCGAAACGCTCGACGCACCACAATCCCAGCGTGAACGTCACGGCCAATTGGATCCCCGCGGTCTTCAGCTCGTAATCGGCACGATTGAGTGCCAGCAGCCCGAAGCTGACGGGAATCCCGGCGGCCTGGGCCAACTGCAAATAGGCCAGCGCCCGCACCACCTCGCCCTGGCCGGCGTAGCGAGGGCCGTAGATCAACTGGACCAGTTCCCCACCCCAGACGGAAACCACCGCGCAAAACAGCCCCATCACGGCCACCAGTCCCAGGGTGCTCCGCCAGACTGCCCGGCTGAGGCGATGCACGCCGCCTCGGGCATAGGTATGCGCGGCGAACGGCCCAAAGAAATTGCACATTCCCAGCAGCAGGGGATTGGCAAAGAAGATCACGCCTTGGGCCGCCGTGAGCGCCCCGACCGAGACGGCTCCGTGAAACAGGGCCAGGATCCAGGGGTAGACGTTGCCTCCAGCCACGGTGATCAAGGCTGCGGGAAACATCCACCGGGCCGATTTCCAGTTGCGGCGCCAATCGACCCAGACTTGCCGCCGGCGAATCCGCAACCGGTGGCGCATCACCAGCAACCAGCCGGCCGCTCCCAAGCCGCACGCCAGGGCGATTACCCCGTAGGCGCCCCGAGCCGAAAGAACCCCTCCCAGGACAAGAGCCCCCAGGCCGGCGAGTTGCAGCCCGGCCAGCCCCACGTCGAAAACCAGCGCCCTGAACACGTCCAAGCGGGCCAGATAGACGCGGCGGACGTATTCGCGGGAGAGCATCAATGCGGCCGCAACGGCCAGCACGCCCAACAAACCGGACAGCTCCGCGCCGCTGGCGGAAAAACCCGTCAGGACAGCAGCCACGGCCAGGCCCAGTGCAGTCAGCAGGCAAAACACCGCCATATGCACGGTCACGCTTCCCGTATAACGATCCAGCCGTCTGCCGGCCCGGTGGGGGGCATGCGTGATATAGGGCATCCATACCAGTGCCCGAGAAACCCCCATCAGCATCAACAGCA
>CAZUAM010000095.1:0-8942 GCA_964618095.1 uncultured Planctomycetaceae bacterium
AGACGCCGGTGCCACTGTGTTGACGCCAGGTTCGCCCTTAACTGAACGGTATTGGGCTCCTGCCCGGCACCTTGCGTTTGTCCCAATACAAAACGGCGGCCACACGGTGATCCCCCGTGCGGCCGCCGTCAACACGCCCGCTACCCACTGACCGTTGTCTCAACTCAGCGGCTGCCGGGCCTCGTGGGCGAGACTCTCAATGAATCGCCGGGCCGCCACGTAATCCATGGGATCAACGCCGCCGACGTACACCTTCAACACGTCCAGCATGACCTTGGCCGTCTGGCTGATCTTCACGTGGTCCGCCAACTCGATCCCGCCGTTGGCGGCTCGCTGGGCAAACACCGTCTCCAGTTCCGCCCGGAAAGCCGCAAACTCGTCCGCCCGCAGCAACATCGGCCAGGAAATCCTCCCGGTGTTGCTCAGCTCGCTGGGGCTGAGGCGGCTGGGCTTGGCCTGGGCGGCATACCGGACCAGATCGCCTTGCGTCGCCCGCGGACCACGCTCCGCCGCCCGGGCCTCCCGGTTGTACTGTCGCGTCTCGAAATAAGTACGGACTCCCAGGTCGTAATTCTGAATGTCCTGCGTATCGGCATAGGTGTGGATCAGCCTCGCCTCGGCCGTTCGCCGGTTGTACCGAGCCCGGGCGTCGGTCATCGCGGCGACTCCGCGGGCGTAGCTCTCTCCTACCGTGGCCGCCCGCGACCCGTAGTAGTACGGAGCTGGCCCGTAATAGGGGTAGGCTCGCAGCGCGGCCAGGGACCGCACGTTCAACAGTGGACGCACTCGATCCACCCTGGCCGGGCGTTGTGCCAGAGCTTCGGCTTGGGCGGCCAGGGCCAGCATCACGGCGGCGACTTTGATCGAAAGGGCTTTCATCTGACTAACTCCTTTTCTCCAGTGGGTTTGGGCTGTTGGGTTCCAGCCATGATTCTTGTCCCTTCACACGTTTATTCCCCGTTGTCCGGGAGATCTTGCGCGCGAATCAAAAAAAACCGGCCAGAAGCATCGCAGCGGCCCCGAAAGACCCATCAGCGGCCGAGAGGAGGCGGCGTCATGCGAAGAGTGCCCCCATGCAGAGGGGGAATGGCGGAACTGGCCCGGTTTTCGGCCGATGGTATAAAGAGTTCGTAGGGTGCGTGCTTGCACGCACGAATTGCAGGATTGCGGTGGGGCGTTCTGCCCAGCGGAACCTGGCTGCGAACCCTTCGGTGCCCCTGTCCCGTATCGTGGCGCGTGCAAGCACGCACCCTACCCGGCCGATTCAGATCCCCTTCTGCATTTTCCAGGCCTTGATGTAGTCGTGGCTGTAGAGGTGCTTTGCCAACAGAATCTCCGCGGTGACGGCAGCTTCAACGAGGTCCTTGTCGGCGGCGTCCATGATGGCCGCGTCCAGCCCCGCCGCAATGGCCATCACCAGGTAGGTCCGGTTGATCAAGTGATTCATCAGGCAGTTCTGGCTGACGTTGGAGAGCCCGATGATGAAA
This sequence comes from uncultured Planctomycetaceae bacterium, assembly GCA_964618095.1. GTDB lineage: Bacteria > Planctomycetota > Planctomycetia > Pirellulales > Thermoguttaceae > CAZUAM01. Next base: position 1,488 of record CAZUAM010000095.1, read on the forward strand.
TGTGGAGGTGGATCGTTGACGATCGACAACTGGCGCATCGCCTCCATCACGTTCCACGGCTGCTTCTCGGCGTTGGGGACGTTTACCGGCAGGATGATCGGATCGATGTACACGTCCTCCGGCGCAAGCCCGCTCTCCATGGCCATCATCAGGAAGGTGGCCCCGCACTCGACCCGCTTCTCGACGTTGCCCGGCACGCCTTCCTGGTCCATCGTCAGCCCAATGATGCTCGCGCCGTTCTCGGCGGCCGCCGGAATCAGCTTCTCCATGCTGTCCGCCGCAGCCGTGGAAGAGTTGATCACCAGCGTTCTCTCCGGCAGGGCCTCTCTGACCTTGGCAACGGTGTCGGCCAGCAGCTTGGGCTTTGCGCTGTCCAGCGAGATCGGCCTGTCGGTGACCTCGCTGACGATCTGGGCGAGCCAGACGAAGTTCTCCACCGGGTCGCCCTTTGTCGGTCCGAGGTTGATGTCCAGCACGTCCGCACCGCCCGCGACTTGCTCTTTGACAAGCTCCTGCACGACCGTCTTTTCCTTCTCGTTGATGGCCTTGCGGACGTCGCGATACATGCCGTTGATGCGCTCACTAAAAATAATCATCTATACAGTCTCCTTCCAGAGAGTTCCCCCGGGGCGGCTAACGGACAGCCACCTCATCTTAGAGTTCGATTGATTCGCGGGCCCCTGGTTCCCAAGCTCCAGCTTGGGAACCAGGTAAGCCACGTGCGAAGTTCTTTGTTGACAGCGCCTTATAATTGGCTTGTTGTCGTCAGTCAATCCTCCCGCAGTGCTACGATTTCCCGACCAGCCCGCTGACCGTGGTGCGGACGACCTCCATGGCCTTGGGATGGCGCATCAGCAGCAGATCGGCTCCCCCCTGGAGCAGGTCGGTGGCGGTAATGGCCTCCCAGGCGGGACCGCGGTCGGCCGGCGGTCCCCACAGGTCGGCAAACTCGTCGCCCGAGCGGGCCTCTTTCGCCCGCCAGGCCTCGTAGCCGACGTCCAGAAGCACCGGCTGGGCCATCAGCGTATCGCCGGAAAGCCCGGCAAGTCTGCCCCGCTCAAGGATCGAGTAGATATACTCCATGCCGTATCCCAGCGAGGCCGTGCTGGGATAGATCACGATGTCCTCCAGCGGATAGCCCGTGTCGCTGACCAGGATGTTCACTTGCTTCTGCTTGTTGATGTCGCAGGGCGCCAGCACGATCAGCTTGTGGCCGTAGGCCTGGGTGGCCGCGGTGAGCGTGCGGTACTCGGTCTCGGTCACGGCGCCCAGCAGGCAGTTTTCGCCCTGGGCCGCCTCGGCGACCTTGGGCATCACCTTCTGATCCTTGTCCGGGACGTCGCAGCCCCAGATGATCAGGGGAAGGTCCACCGCGGCCAGCACGGCCTTGACGGTCTCGGCGGCCTCTTCCGGCGAGCAATCGCCCTCTTCGGGATGGGTGCTTACCAGGCGGAGGTTGACCAGATCCGCTCCCAGCTCCTTCACCTTCTTGGCCCAGGTCGCCGGATCGGACCAGACGTCGCTGTAGACCTCGGCCAGCGGCGGGGCCCAGTCGGCCGGCTGCTTGTCCAGCACGTCCAGGGCGATGACAGGCAGGTGGGGTGTCTCGCCGTCAAAGCTCAAAAAAGCAATGCCCGACTCGCCGCCGATGGTGACAGTGCGGCCGCGCGTCCCGCCCTCGGCCTGGGTCGCGCCCAAGGTCACCGTGGCGATTCGCCCCGACCATTTTTCTTTGACGTCAGGAACAGTCATGGAAGATCTCCTTCAATCCGCTTGGGGTCTTAGTGTTACTTCGCAACTCCGGGAAGAGTCATCTGTTTAGCCCCGGCGTCCACGCCGGGCATTTGCGCCGCGTGGCCGCGACGGCTAAACCGTTCTTCCCCGAATCGTGCAAGCTCATCCGTTCATGAGTGATCTTTCCCGGCCGACCACGTCGCCCGCAGCGTTTCCACCACCTTTCTGACCGCAATCAGCGGGGGGCTCTGGTCGGGCAGGCTGAACACGTCCTGACCAACTGCCCCGGCCTGCTCCAACTGGTCGTCCTGCGGGACGTCGGCAAGCCGCTGCACGTCGAACTCGGCAAGCTGGCGCTCGATCTGCTCTCCGGCCCCTTCCGCACGGAGCCGGTTCACCAGCAGCATTCGCTGACCGATGGCGACCGGCAACTGGCGTGAAAGGGCCAGGATCCGTTGGGCCGCCCGAATTGCAGGCAGCGCCGGATTGACTACCATAATCAGGAAGTCTACGTTATTGGTGGTCCGGCGGGAGAGATGCTCCATGCCGGCCTCGTTGTCCAGGACCAGCGCGTCGTAGTTGCGCGACAGTCCGTCGAGCGACTTGCGAAGCAGGTTGTTGACGTAACAGTAACAGCGGGGTCCCTCGGGCCGGCCCATGGTCACCAGGTCAAAGCCGTCGGCCTCGGTGATCGCCCGCTGGATCTCGTCCTCGATGGCCCGCACCCGCCCCACTCCGCTGGCCGGCGAACCTTCGGGGCTGGAGCCCTGCTCGCGTATTTCTGCCAGCGGCTTGCTCACCTCCACGCCCAGGGCCTCGGCGAAGTTGGAGTTGGGGTCGGCATCGACGGCCAGGATCGGGCAGACGCCCGCCTCCTGCAAGCAGCGAACCAACAGTGCCGAGAGGGTAGTCTTGCCCGTGCCCCCCTTGCCGGCAATTGCAACTGAAAGCCTCACGGCCAGCCCCCTTTTTTTAGGCCTTTTTTGGCGTTTCCACTCGTCGGGCGCCGCTCCCACGTCCGTCCAACTTTTCTGTCAGAGACGGAAACCGGGAGAGGTCCGTGTGGGGGAGGAAACAGGCGGAGGTAAACTTCTCCATGTACGCCGGGTCCACCATCAGCTCCTGGTAGCTGATCCGGTCGCGGACGTCCTGCACCTCCTCGAACATGCTACGGCTGAGCATCACCAGCTTCGTGCCCGCGATACAACTGTTACCGATGAATTGAATCCGCTCCACGGGCACGTCGGGCAGTAACCCGATCATGACGCAACTGGATAGGTCCAGCCGGTTCCCGAAGGCCCCGGCGATGTAGACCTTCTGGATATCTCCGAAGGAGACTCCCACGGACTGCACCAGGGTGTCGGCGGCGGCGTAGATGGCGGCCTTGGTGCGGATCAGGTTCTCCACGTCGGCCTGGCTGATGACCACGTCCCGCTGGCTGCCCGACTCCTGGGCGGAGACCAGGAGGAACTCCGGCCTGCCGTCTTCCTCGCAGGTCCGGAAGCGATCCGAGGCGCGGTCGACCTGGAATTGGCCGCTGCGGTCGACCACACCTGCCAGCAACATCTCGGCCAGGGCGTCGATCAGGCCGGTTCCGCAGAGGCCCACCGGCGGGCTGTCGTCGATGGTGGTTGCCGAGACGGCAAGCTGGTGGTGGAATATCCGCACGCTGTCGATTGCCCCGCCGGTCGCCCGCATACCGCAGGTCACCGACCCACCCTCGAAGGCCGGTCCCGCGGAAGCCGAACAGGCCACGGTAAACTCCTTATTTCCCAGCACCACTTCCCCGTTGGTGCCGATGTCCATCAGCAGCGAGAGTTCCTCGGACCGGTGCAGCCCGGAGGCCAGGATCCCCGCCGTGATGTCCCCGCCGACGAAACTTCCCACCATGGGCAAGGCATAGAGGATTCCTCGGGGGTGGATGCGAAGTCCGACTTCGGCGGCCCTGATCGGCGGCGGGCTGGTGGCGGCGGGGACAAACGGCGAGAGGCGGATCAGGTCCGCCTCCAGTCCCAGCAGGAAATGCAGCATCGACGTGTTGCCCGCTGCCACCACGCACTGGATGTCTCCCCGCCCCACGTGAGCCCGCTGTACGAGCTCGTCGATCAGGGTTTCCACGTCCTGGGTGATTGCCTGGTGCAAGGCCTCGTCGCCGCCGGGCCGCCGGGCGGAGTTGATGCGGTGGATGACATCCGCGCCAAATTTGATCTGGGAGTTGTACTTGGCGGCCGCCTCGCGCGTGGTGCCGGAGGTAAGGTCCACCAGGTGCGCGACCACGGTCGTGGTGCCCACGTCCAGCGCAAGACCGAAATTTCGGTCGGAGGTGTCGCCCGGCTCAACGGAGAGCACTTCGTTGACGTCGCCGCGCATGGCCACGGTCGCCGTAACGCGACCGTCCCAGCTCCAGGTCCAGGAAGGGCGGTCGGTATCGAGTCGGCGGAGCACCCGCGGCAACTCGCGGGTGATCTTCAGTCCCATCTGGATCGGGCCGGGACGCTTCTTGGAAACCGCCTCCAGCAGGCGCTCCTGGTCGGCCGTGGGGTTGTCGAGGTTGGGCTCGGGAAGGTCCAGGAAGAACTTTTCGATGACCGGGGCCAGCGCCGTGGGGGGCCGTTCGGCACCCCGGTGGGCGAAGTCGCGGAATCGCTCGCTGTCTTTGTCGATGCCTTCGTAGCCGGCTAGACGGGACTCGGGCGGAACCTCCACCACCAGGTTGCTCAGGGGGACCACCTGGCAGGCCAGCACGTATCCGCGGCGGATCTCATCGCGGGTGAGGAACTCGGTGGACTCCCCCCGAACTTCTCCCTCGCGGACGATCACCCGGCACTTGCCGCAGACCCCTTCACCCCCGCAGATCGCTCCTACGTAGACATTGGCCTGCCGCGCGGCTTCCAGCACCGTCCGGCCCTCCTCGACCGACGTCTCGTGCCCTTCCGGAAGGAAACGGATGCGAAACTGTGCCACGGTTGCATATCCACCAAGGCAAATTGCCAATCTGCAATCTTTAATTTGCAATTTGCAATCTGCAATTTTCAATCTCTCACGCCTGCGACTGCTTCTTCAGGTAACTCGGTATGCCCGAGGCCTCCTTGGGGCCGATCTGCACCGTCCAGCCGGATTCGTCCTCCACCCCTGCCGAAAGCACGGCCACCAGACCCGGGAGGACCAGTTGCCGGTGGGAGACCTTTTCCTCGATTGCCGATTTCTTCATGGCCTGGGTGATCGTCTCGGCGTTGAACTTGTCCGAGGCCCAGGCGGTCAGCACCGAGGTTCCCTCGGTGTCGACCGAGAGGATGTAGGTGGGCACTCGGCTGGCTTCCACTTCACCCTCCACCGAGTAGTAGCTCAACGAGAAGTTGGTCGTCACCAGCACCGGCGAATCGGCACCCACCTCGCCGATGGGATTGAGCTTGGGCTCGACGGCCACGGGTTTTTGGGGGTCGACGTAGATGTCCTGCCGGGTGGTGAGGATGGGGAGCATCTGCCAGGGCTGGATGGCATCGGTGACCACCACGCCCGCGTACTTGGCGATGAACGTGCTCGCCTCGATTGCCTGCATGGTGGGATCCTCGGCGGTGCTAAAGGCAATTGCCGGGTAGCCCACCGCGCGGAAGTTCTTCAATGCCAACCGCCGGATCAACGTGAGCGCCTCCAGCGTCTCCTTCAGGCCCCGCGTGCCCGGATCGAGGATGAGTTCCTCCACCCCGGCCGAGTTGAGCTTGGGCGTCAGCTCGGCAAAGGCCTCCACGCCGTCGGCGCGGACGGCCAATGGGCAGCCGTTGTCCTTGGCCACCGCGGCGGCGGCCTCTGCCTGGGACGCTTCGGAGATGTAGAGCAAGGGCCGCTGTCCGGAAAGCACGGCGGCGGCCTTGGCGAGGTTGCCGGCGGTGGCGGAGATCAACACGCAGGCCAGGCCCGATTTCTCGGCGGCCAGCTTCGCCGCCTGCTCGAACTTCCCGGCGTCGCCCGACTCGTTGCAGACCGCCACCAGGTTCACCTTGATCTGGGTACCTACCCGCTCAAAGCAGAGTTTGCCGATGGCGTCGGCCCGCTGGGCAATCGCGGCCTCGCCCAGCGCATCGGAAACCCTCACGGCCACCGCGGTCGGGCGGTAGAACTTCTCCTCGTGGCGGTAGAGCTGGGTTTCGTTTCCGATTTTGACCTCATTCGCATCGGTTCCGATGGTCACCAGTTGGATCGGCGGGCGGGAGGCGGACTCCAACGCCGCCTTGGCTTCGGCCGTCACGTGGGGACACTTGTCCAGCGGCACCTGCCCGGCGGCCATCTTCATGGCAAAGGCCAGACAGGTGGGAAAACCGCAGTCCTTGCAGTTGGTCTTGGGCAACTGCTTGTAGATTTCAAGACCCGAAAGTGCCATGGTTCGTCCTCTACTAGTTATCAGCAGTCAGTTGTCAGCAGTCAGCTATCAGCAGTCAGCGATCAGTTTTCAGTAGTCAGCTTTCAGCTATCAGTTTTCAGCTATCAGTCGCCTTGCCGATTGCTGACGGCTGATAGCTGACTGCTGATAGCTGGTTACATCAACGGATCGAGCCCCAGCACCGGATGATTGACCTTGGCCAGGTGTTCGACGACCTCTTCTTCGGTCATGGCGTCTTCCTCGGTGGCGATCTTGTCCAGCAGATCCGGCTCCCCGATCCGCTCGGCCTGCTTCTGGAAGCGTTCGCGGATGCCTTCCCTGAGGTCCTTGGGCATCCAGACGAGGCGTTTCTGGGCACCGTCGGCGGAGATGAACTTGGGGCTGGAAAGATAGAGCCGGCCCACCCCCAGGAAGCCCGGCGTCTGGGCCCCGCCTCCGGTGGCCGAAGCCAGCTCGCCGAATGTCATTCCCGAGGGCGTCATCCCCTGGAACTCGCGGTTTACGACCATCACCCCATTGGCCAGCGGCAGGATCGCCACGATGCACTCGAAGCACCCGCAGCTCGTCATGGGCGCTTCGAGCAGGGCATAGGCGCAGAACCGCTCCACCTTGCGGTTGGAATACTGATAAACGAATTCGTTGACCCCCTCCCATTCGCCCCTGACATGGTCGATCGTGCGGCCCTTGGGGATCGGCTGGTTGGGGCCGGTGGGATTGATCTCGTAGTTGGCCCGGCCGTCCAGCCAGTTGTACGCCCCGCAAAGCCCCAGCCGCTGCGGGGTGATCACGCAGACGTGATCCGGGGCGTAACTCTGGCAAACCGTACAACTGTAAAAGGTGTCGACCGACTCGTCCGTCATCCCCGCGATCCGGTCGTCCCGGTAGCGGAAGGCCTGTTGGGCGTCCTGGATCTTGGCCTTCACCGGCTCGGGCTGGGTAAGGAGCCGGACTGCGATCTTGTCGACAATTGCGCCGTAGTCGTCGTGGAGCTTGGCGTGCAGGATCGTACCCAGATGGTGCAGGCGGAAACCCGCCTCGAAGGCCTTCTTGCTGACGCGGCACCAAAGCTGGTCGCGCTGGCCGGTGTGCATGAACCCCATGGCATGGCTGGTGTAGAGGTGGATTTGCCGTTCCATGATGCCTTCGAAGTCTCGCTGCATCTTGCGGCCGGCGATCAGCACCTCGATCGCCAACGGCATCGCCCCTCCCGCCTCGACCGAATCGATCTCCGGCCCCACTACCTGGATCTCGCCGTCTTCGATCTCCGCCGGGTCTACCATGCGTGCGTACTCCAGGGCGTCGGAGTACTTGTAGCCGAATTGCACCTGCATGTCGTCCTTGCG
>CAZUAM010000095.1:8952-15478 GCA_964618095.1 uncultured Planctomycetaceae bacterium
GAAGGCCGCCGCGTAGCCCACGGGAATGTCGACCTTCTCGATCTTGACCTTCACCGCCCGAGTGTCGATGCAGGTGGGCACCAGCTTGTCGTAGTCGGTCTCGACCACCAGCGCCTCGCGGACGGTGACTCCGGTGGGCCGGACTTCGGGCGTGGTGGTCGAGTCCGAGATCACCGGGTAGCCCATCAGGATCGCACCCGCGCCCGTGGCGAACCAGTCGTCGGGTATCTCGCCGAAGGTAATCCCGAAGGCGTGGATGCGGCGCTTGGTGTAGTCCAGGCATTTGCGCGACTCGCCGCGCTTGTGGTTTCCGAAGGTCAACGCGCTGCGGATCGACCAGTTGAGCACGTAGATCGCATCGACCGTGTCAGGGCCGACTGGCACGACGTAGAGGTCCCAGCACTCCTCCAGCGGTGCGTCGTCCTTAAACACGCCGCCTTTGACCATCTGCTCCCGCATCGTCTCGCCGTCGCGGTTGGCACAGAGGAAAGTGAGGATCGCTCGCTGCTGGAGTTCGCGAACGGTCTTCACGGCGATCTCGGTCGTGGGCGCCGGCCCGAAGATGGCCGCAAAACCGGGCATCCGCCCGTCGACCAACTGGATCCCCAGCTCCCGCATGATCGTGTCGGAGATGAAACCCTGCCAGCCGGGCGGCGTCACGTGGCCGTTGACCGTCCGCAGGGCCACCAGCACCTCCTGGGCGAGCATGCTGGCCGCCCCGGCGTCCAGACCGTCGCCAAGATACGGCAGCCAAAGCTCCTCCGACGGCAGGGGCCGGAGCAGTTGCCGGGCATGTTCGAGCTGCGGCTTCAGGTCGCCCACCTTCTTGACTTCCAGCCCCATCAGCGAATAGGACATCGGCAGGTTGTAGGCGGTCAGCCCGCCCCAGCCTACGGCCTTGTCGGGGCCGTGTTCGGCGAGCGCTTTTTCCAGCGCTTCCTCGGCCTGCGTTACCCACTGGTGTGCACCCCGGATCACCTGCGTGAAAACCTGTTTCGACATGCGTATCTCCTAATGTGCTTCACTAGTCTTTGTTACAGAAAGTGGTTCTCCACCAGTCTGTTTAGCCGCCGCGGCTACGCGGCGGTAGGAACGATGACGTTTTCCCTTGTTTCCGCCGCGTAGCCGCGGCGGCTAAACGGACTACGCGCCACCGCGGGATCTTCCGCAACAGAAACTCACTACTATTTCAGGAGCACCGTAAAGCCAGTTCTCCTGCCAGTTTTTCCCTTTTGCATTGGGGGCAGAGCTGCTGGTGTGCGAGCATCTCCACGACCGTCGGACCCCCGCGCTGGCAAAGCGCTTGCTGCACCAGCTCACTCCCAATGGGCCGGCCACACTCCGTGCAGACCTTCAGCGGCACCCGGCTCTTGAAGGGCGAGATCTCCACCTCGTCCGGATGTATTCTAACGACGATCGTACCCACTGGGCAGACTGCGGCGCAGGCGCCACAGCCGATACAGTCCTCCGAGGCCACGCGGAAGGGGGCGGCCACCGCCCGCTCCACGCCCCGACCCACCAGCGAGATCGCCGAGGCACCGATACTGTCCTCGCAAACCTGCACGCAAAGGCCGCAGAGGATGCAGTTCCGTTGCGCCTCGGTGACCTTGGGATAGGGCGTGTGATCGACTCCCATGCGGGCGGCTAGCTCACGCAGCTCCGGGCTTTCGGGCGCGCGGGCAAGCAGGAGCTTCATCACGCCTCGGCGGGCTTTGACCGCCCGCTCGGAACTGACCCGAACCGTCAGGTCACCCCGGATCGGATAGTTGCACGAGGTCACCACCTGCCACCAGCCGCCGCGGTCGATCTCCACCACGCAAATCCGGCAGGAGGCATAAGTCTCCAGCGCGGCGTGGTAGCAGAGGGTGGGGATCCAGATGCCGTTTCGGCGGGCGACCTCGAGGATCGTCTCGCCGATCACGGCCGGGCAAGGCTTTTCGTCGATGGTTACCGTGGGCATCGCCTGTTCCTGTTGGAGTTGGCTTCAAGTGGGATTTCGTGGTGTGGGGGAAGCTGGGTTTAGCCCCGGCGGCCACGCCGGGAAACTACGCCGCGTAGCCCCGGCGGCTAAACAGACGTTTTTCCGTAAATCACGCGACTCCGTTGGCTCATACTTTAATCACCGCTGAGAACGGGCACACGTCGAAGCACGTGCCGCAGTTGGTGCAAATCTCCTGGTCGATGACGTGGGGCTTTTTCCGCTCGCCGGCGATCGCGTCCACCGGGCACCTCTTGGCGCACAAAACGCAGCCGGTGCAGGCCTCGGCGTCGATCTGGTACCTGAACAGCCCCGGGCACTGCTTGGCCGGGCAGCGCTTCTCCTGGATATGGGCCTGGTACTCTTCTCGGAAGCGGCGGACGGTGGAGAGGACGGGGTAGGCCGCCGTCTTGCCCAGCGCACACAGGGCCGTGTCCTCCAAAAGCTCGCCCAGTGTCTCCAGGCTTTCCACGTCGCCCTCGCGTCCCTCCCCTTTGGTGATCCTGCGGAGGATTTCGACCATCTGGGCGATGCCTTCGCGGCAGGGCGTGCACTTCCCGCAGGACTCTGCCTTGAGAAACTTCAGGAAGTAGTTGGCCACGTTGACCATGCAGGTATCCTCGTCCATCACGATCATGCCGCCGGAGCCCATCATCGAGCCCAGCTCCGTAAGGCGGTCGAAATCCACCGGCTCGTCGAGGTATTCCGCCGGGATGCAGCCGCCCGAGGGTCCGCCGGTCTGGACTGCTTTGAAGGCCTTGCCGTCAGGGATACCGCCCCCGATATCGTAGATGATCTGGCGCAGCGTCATGCCCATCGGGACCTCGACCAGCCCGGTGTTCTTGACTTTGCCCACCAGCGAAAAAACTTTGGTGCCCTTGCTTTTCTCCGTGCCCAACGAGGCGAACCAGTCGGCGCCTTTGAGAATGATCTGGGACACGTTGGCCCAGGTCTCGACGTTGTTCAGCAACGACGGCTTGCCGTTCAGTCCGCTTTCGACCGTGTGAATATACTTGGCCCGGGGTTCACCCACGCGGCCTTCCAGGGAGGCCATCAGCGCCGTGGACTCGCCGCAGACGAATGCGCCGGCACCGCGGTTGATGCGGACATCGAAGCTGAAGCCGCTGCCGAGGATGTTCTCTCCCAGCAGCCCGATCTGGCGGGCCTGCTCAATGGCGGCTGTCAGACGCTCGACCGCGATCGGGTACTCATCACGAACGTAGATGTACCCGTTTGAAGAGCCGATCGCGTAGGCGCCGATGATCATGCCCTCGATCACGGCATGAGGTACGCCCTCCATGAGCGCCCGGTCCATGAACGCGCCCGGGTCCCCCTCGTCTCCGTTAGCGATGACGTACTTGGGGTCGCCCTCCGCGTCCCTGGCAGACCGCCACTTGCGGCCGGTAAGGAACCCGCCGCCACCGCGGCCGCGGAGGCCTGATCTACGGACCTCCTCAATCACCTCTTCGGGCGTCATCGACCTGAGCACCTTCACGACCGCTTCGTACCCTTCCGCGCCGATGTAGTCGTCGATGGAGCGGGCGTCGACCACGCCGCACAGCGCCAGGGCGATCCTGACGTGCCCACGGAAGAAGGGAATCTCTTCGGTCGTTCGCGCGCGCTTGCCCGTCTTTTCGTCCTCGTACAGAAGCCTCTCGACCACCCGCCCCCCGAGGACCGACTCCCGCCAGATCTCGGGGACGTCTTCCTCTTTGACTCCCTGGTAGAAGATGCCCCCCGGGTCGACGCTCACAATCGGTCCGCACTGGCAGAGCCCCTGGCAGCCGGTGAGTTTCGTATCGACCGTGACTTCTGGCTCTTCCAGCCCTGCGGCGGCCTCCACGAAACGCTCGTAAACGGTTTTGGCGCCCTTGGGAATACAGCCCGGGCCGCAGCAGACACGCACCACACGCTTGGCTCGGGACGCGCGCCGGCGCACCTCGTCCCGGTATTCTCCCAGGTCTTTCGGGCCCTCCAGCCTGGTCTCGACGGTGCTCACGTCTTTTTGCTCCTGCGGCCGGTTTTCTTACGCCCACCGGCCTCTGCTTTCTTGCGCCCGCCGGCCTTTGCCTTCTTGCGTCCGGAGGTTTCTGCGTCACTTTCGGGCGATTTGTCGCCCGCCACGGTCTTGTGAAGCAGTTCCACGGCGGAATCCACCGTCAAGCCCCCGTGGTACTCCCCGTCAAGGACCATCACCGGCGCCAGCGCGCACGCTCCCACGCAGTTGACCGGGGAGAAGGTGAACTTCCCGTCCGGCGAGGTCCCGCCGGGTACGAGTTGGAACTCGCTCTGGATGGCCTGGGAGATCTTGTCAACACCCTTCAGGAAGCAGACCGTACCCATGCAAAGCTGGATAGTGTGGTCTCCCTTGGGCATCAGCCGGAAGGACGAATAGAAAGTGGCCACGCTGTAGATTTGCGCAAGCGGCACGCCCAGCCCGCCGGAGAGCTCTTTCAGCCCCGCCTGGGGCAGATAGCCGAACTCCGCCTGCATGTCCTGCATCATGGGGATCAGCATGCCGGAGTCGCCGGCGTAGCGCTGGATAATACTGGCGACGGTGCCCGCCTCGGTTTCGGCCATTGCGACTTCACTTGGATGGCAGACTTTTGGTTATTGTCTCAAGAACGTTTGTTTTCTGTTAGAGTGGGTGTCGTCTGCGGGGCACGTCCCACGGACCGCAGCCCCTGGGTTTTGGAAGCGACTGGAAAACGCTTCCTGCACCTCCTGCCTGCTGCCTTTCGGCTCCGTTTAGAAGTATTCGATGCTGACTTCCTTGCCCTGGCGGCGCAACGCCTCGCGCAGCCGCCGGACCACCTGCGTCTTCAGGCCCAGGGCCCTGGGCAGGTTGGGGTTTTGGTGTGCGGGATTCATGGCCCTGCCCAACAGCACTCTTACTTCATCCGCCTCACGCAGCAGGACCACCAGCGAGCTGGCCCCGTCAACTTTCAGTTTCAGCTCCTCGTTCGGTTCATTGGACCGCAATATATCCAGCGCCTTGCTTATCGTCAACGTACCCTCCGTGACCAGGTCGAGGCCTTCGATCCTTCCGGTGGCCGGCACGGCCTCCGTGCCGGTCTCCAGGTCGACGGTGATTTCCCGCCCCAGCTCTCTGGCCACAATGTTCGCGGTGGTGCCCCCGCAGACCACGTGCTTGCCGCCGAAGGAAATCAGCGCGTCGACGATCCGATGGTCGTCTCTCTTTTCGACGGGGGGGCCGGTGAAAATGGTAAGGACTTGCTTCCCGCGGACCTTGACCACGGCGATACTCACGTCGTCGCCCGGCGGCCCCTCGTAAAGCTCCTCGACCACGCGGGCAAGCTTTGCCGCCAACTGTTCTGCCGAGAGGGCCTGGTGGACGTGGCCTTCCAGATACTTGGCGACCTCGTCCCAGCCCCAGCCCAAGGGATATGCGCCGCCGATGCCCGCGTTCACCACGCCGTCGGAGACGAGGACCAACCAGTCGCCGCGGCGTACGTCGAAGGAGTACTCGAAGACGCGCTTGCCGCTGATTTCGCGCTCCTCGTACGGCAGTTGCCGGATCTCGTTTCTGCGGATCAGCAACGGCGGGGGGCTGTCGTAGACGACCAGCTTTACAGGTCCCTCGGTGAACAGTTGCGCCATGCTGAAGGTGCTGTAGGCGATCTTTCGGACACGGCAGATGGGCAGGGTCTCGGAGATGGTCTGGACCACCTCGTCCAGGGGCAGCCCTTCGTCGAGCATTCGCGCGGCGATGCGGGTGGTCAGCGTGGAAAGGATGCTGGCCTTCACGCCGCTCCCCAGCCCGTCCGAAAAGACGAGTGTCGCCGACTCCGGTCTGAGGGAAAACTCCACGCTGTCGCCGCACAGCTCTTCTCGCTTCTTGTTGATTTGCCGCAGGCCGAACTCGTAAAAGACCTTCACGGCGTCCTCTCCTGACGGAAAAGATCCGTGAGCTTGGCCAGCAGAACCTTGGTCTCCGCCGTGGTCTCGCCGAGCAGGCCCGCGATCTCCTGGACGGTGTGCATTTGCCGGTGGATGACTTCCTCGGCGCGGGCCAACGTCTCCTGCTTGACTTCCAACAGCTCGGCTCTCGCCTGTTCCTCCTCAGAGGTGTCGACGAATATCCCGCACCACCGCCCCTCCCCTTCGATTCTGAACAACCCCGCGCGATAGTGTACGCCGTGCTCGGGAACGTTGCCCCGCACGGAAAGCTCCCCGTCGGCCGTGATCGCTTGCTCGAAACAGTCGGAGTGCAGGAACTCCGAGGCCTTCCGCCCCGTGAGGTCTCCCTGACCGGTATAGAACATCTTCCGGAAGGCCGGATTGACGAACTGGATGCGGGCTTCCTCATCCACCAGCAAGACCCCGTTGGGGGTGTGCTGGAGTATGGAACTGACCTCTGGTGCTCCCTCGGCATGCATCTAACTGCTCCCGCAAGTCGTCCACCACGTTCTAAGGGTTCGCGAAGAAGCAAGTTGACCAGTTTTCCCTCGGGGTGGCCGGGGTCGAGCGAAGCGAGCCCCCGGAATTCGCGGGACTGTGGGCTCGCTCCGCTCGACCACAGCCACC
>CAZUAM010000096.1:0-143 GCA_964618095.1 uncultured Planctomycetaceae bacterium
AGGCCAAGGCCCAGAGCGATCGCAAGCTCCAGTCGCGCCTGAACGCCTGGAGAAGGGAGTTGTCAAGTGTCAAGAGTTGACCCCGATTCCGAATCCGGTTACTGCGTCGATCACGTAGTTGCTGCCCTGTAGGTCATCACGCG
>CAZUAM010000096.1:243-15477 GCA_964618095.1 uncultured Planctomycetaceae bacterium
ACCCCAATGGTGGGAGAATCGGCACAATTGTCGTTTGGCCTGTCGGATCAATGGCCACCTGAGGGGTGTTGCGCACGTAACGGTAGAGGTTCGGATCTGCTGCAGTGAATCCAATCGGATCCTCACTCAGCCAGCGGCCTACACCTGGATCATACCACCGGTTGAGGTTGTTCTGCAAGCCCGTGGCCTCGTCAAAGGGCCGGCCGGTGAAGGCGAAGAGGTGGTCGACCGCCGGGGCGGTTTCTGACGTGATGTTCCCGAAGGCGTCGTAGGTGCGGTGGTTGGCGATCGTGGTGGTGTCGGTCTGGGCATCGTACTCGGCCAGGTCGCGGACGCTGCCGAGGTGGTCGGTCAACGGCCAGAGGATATCGCCAGGCGTCAACAGACTGTCCACCTGCTCGTCGGCAAGGATCTGGTCAACGGCAGGGCCCCAGAGGTAACGGTGGCTGAGGTCACCGGTATCCGCGTCGCCGCTGCCGGCCTTGTCGAACTGGAGCGCGATCTGGTTGCCGTCGTAGACGAAGATCGTGCTCCCCTCGGGAGTCCCATCGCCGTTGGCGTCCAAAACCTTCCGCACCCAGCGGTTGCCGAAGTCGTACGTATACTCGACGATCCGGTCCGCCGGCCCGCCCTCGGTGGCGTAGTGCGTCACCGTGGTGAGCCGGTTGCGGTGGTCCCACTCGTACGCGGTCACGTCCGTGTTCGGCGTGCCGGCGACGTACCTCTTCGTGCGGTTCCCCTCGGTGTCGTACTCGTAGGTGTACGTCCCGTCGGAGGTCATCCGGTTGTTGGGCCCGACCGTGTAGCCGTTGTTGGTGCGGTTGCCGTTCTCGTCGTAGACGTAGTCCTCGTCGGCCTGGTAGTTGTAGGCGGCGTCGGTCAACTGGTCGGTGTCGTCGTGGGCGTAGTCGGCCGTGCCGCCTTCGCCCACCAGCGACGTGAAGTCGAAGTCGGTCACGCGCCCGGCCACGTCGTAGAGCCAGTCGTAGTCGGCGAACGTGGTGGCGCCCTTGCGGTGCGTCAGGTCCGTCAGCCGGCCGGCCTGGTCGAAGAGCCAGTCGGTCTCGGCCACCAGCTTGGTGCCCGGCAGGTCGGCGTAGCGCCGGAGATTCTCGGGCTGCCCGGCCAGATCAAAGTCGAGCTCGAGGTATTTCTCCGCCACGGCGTTGCCGCCCGTTTGACCCTGCTGCCGGATCCAATCGACCCGGCCGAGGTCGTCGTAGATGGACGGTCGACCAGCGAGGCCACAACGGAATTGCTGAGCATATCACAAGAAGCCGGGTCAGAGATGTTGACTCAACCGTTACTGAGTCACCACAACCCCGGGCAGTCGTTGAGTCGGCTCGCACCCGCGCCTACCGCGGGCGGTTTATTTCCACAAAACCCTCCCCCCCGGAGATCGTAAGCAGGGCCTTCAGCGTTTCCTGGTCCGTGCCATTCGGGATGAACACGTTATCTCCGTAAATAATGCCGCAAACGGCTCCTCCGGGGTGGTAGCTGCTTATTCCGTGTCGCAGGTCTACATTGACACCTGCCAGTGCCTGTTCGAAACTCATGTCCCGTGGTTCCATCCAATTGTAATCTGAGTCCGCGACCTCAACGATAAGGATCGTTTGAGGGTCTGAAATCTTCGTAAACGGCACACCCTTATCCCCACGCCACGCTGTCTGCGGACCCACGACGGCGACGTAGTTTGTCGTCGCTTTCTCATTTCCCCGGTATGCTGGACACCGATAGACGTACGGCATCTGTTCAGCCAGTTTCCTGTTGTTCGGTCCGTTCCAGGGCTCCGAGAAGTCATAACGTGAGTAAAGGTCATCGCGCTCCAAAAACGGCAGGAGCAGCACGCGCCAACTGTGCATCGGCCTGCCGCTTTCATCCGCAATGTACGCCGGTGGCAGAGTACCGTAGGCCTGCTGATAGTTGCAACAGGCCAGGACGATCATTTTTACGTGAAGCCCGCGACAATTCATGAGCTTGCCCGCCTTGTTGGCCCATTTGTACCATGACGCAAGCAGAGCCAGCAGAACGCAGAAGACCGTGACCCCGATGAGGAGATCCCGCAAGCTGAATTGTATCCTCTCGGGCATAGGGCCCCACTGCCAAAATTGCAGCAAGAATCGCTGCCTGGCAGGGCAATTGCGTACTAAGTCACGTTTCTCGCAGGAGTTTTTCACGGTAGACGGCGCTCAGGGCGACGGCAACACGTTTGGATTTCAGGCCGCGGCCATTCCTGGTTTCTTTCTTTAACCAGCCCTAGGAGGGCACGCGTCAGGATGCTTATCTTGGCGGGGCGTGCCGTTTCGCGATTCCCGGGTCGTCTTCGCCAAAGGTTACATCCAGTTGTGAGTGGAACTAGTCTTCGAAGCCATAGTCACCACACACCGCTACTGAAAACGACGAGAAGACCACTAAAGAAGTGCGGTGCTACGTCGCCACTCGTTTATCTCAGTGGACGCGTATATACTTGGGCCCAAACGATTTCTGATAATCCTCCCACCAGACTCTCCACCAAGGCTTGGCTTCGGAAGGGACCCGTTCTAGAGGCCCCATAGCCTTCTCAGGCTCCAGAACCTTGTCGATGGTCAGCAACCGCAATGTTGCCTTCTGACTGGTCCTTTTCCATCGGTCGCTCAACAGACCGCCCCACGCCCCTTGGGAGGAGTGGGTCATGGTGACCGTGATGGTTGCAACCTGGATCAGCTTGTTCTTGGTGGCCGGTGTGACAACAACACGTGCTAAGCCCACGCCCGCCACCGGTCTTCCGCGCTTCGCGATGCCCTCCTGCCGGCTTGGGGTTTCTGGTACGTTTCCTGGCTTATGGTCATACGTGAGTACTGTGCTCATGGCGCTACCGCCCTTGCTGGCGCCACCACCAGCGGATGGAAGATTGGTGGTTATGCTGGCTGAGTACCAATACGCCACCTCGTACTCGCCAGGGTCCAAGTTGTGGACGAACAGTGCGATCGACCCAGCGTCGTCACTCTTATAAAACCGGTTGTGCTGCGTGTGTATGGTGTTACAGGTGCCGCCCGTTCCTGCTCCCCAAATGCCACTTCTAGTAGTAATACTCTTCTGTTGAGCAGCCTTCTTCACTTTCCCCCAGGCTCCCGTGCAACCAGGAATGTTCGGGTGTCCCCACGCATTCTCCGCGTCGAGGATAGCTTTGGCCCCGGTTACTGCGTCGATCACGTAGTTGCTGCCCTGTAGGTCATCACGCGACCCCAATGGTGGGAGAATCGGCACAATTGTCGTTTGGCCTGTCGGATCAATGGCTACCTGAGGCGTGTTGCGCACGTAACGGTAGACGTTCACATCGCCCCCACGGAACCCAATCGGATCCTCGCTCAGCCAGCGGCCTACACTTGGATCATACCACCGGTTGAGGTTGTTCTGCAAGCCGGTATCTTCGTCGAATGGGCGGCCGGTGAAGGCGAAGAGGTGGTCGACGGTTGGGGCGGTTTCGGAGGTGAGACGGCCGAAGGCGTCGTAGGTGCGGTGGTTGGCGATCGTCGTGGTGTCGGTCTGGGCGTCGTACTGGGCCAGGTCGCGGACGGTGCCGAGATGGTCGCTCAACGGCCAGAGCACGTTGCCGGGGGTGGTGAGGCTGTCAACCTGCTCGTCGGCCAGGATTTGGTCAACCGCCGGGCCCCAGAGGTACCGGTGGCTGAGGTCGCCGGTATCCGCATCGCCGCTGCCGGTCTTGTCGAACTGGAGCGCGATCTGGCTTGCCCTCACCCCCAGCCCCTCTCCCGCCAGCGGGCGAGGGGAGCTTTCGGTGCCGTCGTAGACGAAGATCGTGCTCCCCTCCGGGTTGCCGTCCCCGTTCGTGTCGAGGACCTTGCGGACCCAGCGGTTGCCGAAGTCGTACGTATACTCGACGATCTGGCCCGCCGGCCCGCCCTCGGCGGCGTAGTGGGTCACCGTGGTGAGTCGGTTGCGGTGGTCCCACTCGTACTCGGTCACGTCCGTATTCGGCGTGCCGGCGAGGATTCGGGGGATTCGGGGGGATTCGGATTCGGGGGATTCGGGGTCAACTCTTGACACTTGACACACCCCCGCTGGGGAAAGGAGATGTCAAGAGTCAAGAGTTGACCCCCACGGCCGAGTATGGACTCGTCTATTCCTGCCCAAGGTATAGAAACCGGCCACGTTGAGTATTGCGCAACTTAGAAACGTAGCACCAAGAGGAAACCATGAACGCCAATGACACGACAACCATGACTCCCGAATCCTTTCCGCTGCCCAGTGCGCCGGGCCTTGAACGGCTACCCGACCGGAAGGAGTCCCGCGATCGACGCCGAGCATCGGGGGCGGCGCACGCCAAACGCCGTTCTTTTCCCCACAAGAGCTCTGATCAGGGCCACCACAACCCAAGATATAACTCCCCCGGGGGGGGGCAATCAGCCCGAAATGCTTCGGTTATTTCACGAAGTTTGGGGGGCAGCTTATTGACAAGTCGGATCGAATAGGTTAGCTATGCGTTAATGTTTAGGCAGGTTGGGCCGGCAGAGGCGGGATTTTGAGACGCATGCCCCCCGCCGGGCAGACAAGGCCTGACTTTGGCTGTGGACGTGGTGAACGAATTCCGCAAACCTGTGCCGTTTGAGTTGGTTCTGGCGTGCGCCAAGGCTCGAACAGCTACATCTCTCGATGCAGGAGGTAGCGTAATGAAAAAGGTAGCCGGTGTGCTGATGCTGGTGGGCGCGATGGCGGCTACGGCAAACGCTGAGTTGCTCTCGGAAACGTTTTCCGGCGGCACCTACGACAACCCCGGCTGGGTGAACTGGCACGCCAACTGGGGCAGCAACCCGAACGTGAACCTTGCCGGCGACTCGGCCGCGATCGACGTCGGCGGCAATGGTAGCGCCGGGATCGCCATTCTCGTCGACATCACCGGCGTGACGGGTCAGCCGATCACGCTATCCGGCGAATGGGGCGGCAACGCCTCGGGCACTGCCTGGGTCGAGACCATGTTCTTCCAGACCAACGATCCGGACATGGCGGATGAAACCAGCGCCAACTTTGTCGTCTTTAATACTGGCGACCCGGCGGACATCGCCCTCAAGCATGATAGTTTCGGTTTGCCGGACACGGTCTGGGGTCCAGAGACCTTCGCGGCTGACGCCACCAACAACGGCGCCTCCCAGGGGTTCACCGCCGGTCTGACGCAGATCGCGACGCAAGATTACGCCGTCATCGCGTTCAAGACGGGCAACGACGGCACGATCATGGGTCTCGACAACATCACGCTGGTCCCGGAACCGAGCAGCTTGGCCCTGCTGGCCTTCTGCGTGACGCCCTTCTTGCTGCGCCGCCGCCGTCGTCGTGTGTGACGCTGGTTACAATCGAAGTCAGTTGCCTCTCTCGGTGGCGGTTGCCCCTGCGCGATCGCCAAGTGGAAACGACTAGCCGTGACTCGATGACGCCCTCGCGCGGCGATGCGCCCCCACGCCTCCTTCTGCGCAATCTTGCCCGACGGGGGGGCGAGGTCCGGTTCGAGCAGGGCATCGAAGCAGTCTGTGGCCTACGTCCCGGAGCGTCCGTTGCCCCGGCGTGCGCCGGCCGCATTTGCAGCGGCAGTCAGCAGGCGGAAATTGCCCGGTCCCAACAACTGTTCGACGCGGGCGTGCATTTCATCGTTGACGGCCACGCGGAGTTCGTCGCAGGCGCAACAGACGCGGCTGCCGTCGGTCAAATAGATCAACAGTTGCAGCTCGCAATTGCCCGGGTAGCCGCGGAGGATCTCGTGCAGTTGTTCCAGTTTTCCTTGTCCGTGGCCTTCTTCCGAGATGCGGATTGCCACGCCGCGGGTGTAACGTGCGGCCAGGTCCTCCAGGGCGATCAGCTCGTTGACGATCAGGTTGGCTTCGTCGCTTCCCGGCCGCTTGTCGACGCTACCGCGGGCGACCACGATCCTGTCGCGTTCGATCAGGTGGCCGTAATTGACAAGCTGGTCGGGCCAGAGGATGCAGCGGATGGTGCCGGCGGTGTCTTCCAGGTCGAAGGTGGCGTAGCGGGTAGGGCTGCCGGGGCGGGAGTTCTTGGTATGGGAATACTTGATGGCCGAGAGCATGCCGCCCAGCATGACTTCGGTGCGGGGTTTCAACGCGGCCGCTTCGCTGCTGGTGTGTGAGCAGTAGGTCGAGAGCGTCTTCTGGTGTTCCGCCAGCGGATGACTGGAGAGGTAAAACCCGAGGACTTCCTTCTCCTTGGCCAGCTTGTCGCGGCGGTCCCACTCGGGCACCTCGGGCAGATTTGCGGTGCCGGCCCGTTCGGATGGATCCTCGTCGTTGCCGAAGAGTCCCAACTGGCCACTGCGGCGGTCGGCCGCGGCGGAGACACCCGACTGCATGGCCCGGTCGATGGCCGCGAACAACTGGGCGCGCCGCGCGCCGAGCGAATCGAAGGCCCCGGCCTTGATCAAGGTTTCCAGGGCGGCGCGGTTGACGGTGCCGGGGTCCAGCCGTTCGCAGAAGTCGAACAGGCTGCGGTAGGTCCCGCCCAGCTCTCGTTGCCGGGCGATGGCCTCCGCGGCGGCGGTTCCACATCCCTTGATGGCCGACAGCGCGAAGCAGATCTTGCCCTCGGCCACCGTAAACTCCGCCCCCGAGGCGTTGACGTCCGGCGGCACGACCTCGATGTCCATCCGCTGGCAGTCTTCCAGGTGTTCCACCAGCGAGTCTTTCCTCTTGAAGTTGCGGCCCGGGATGTCGCTCGATAGCAACGCGGCCATGAACTCGACCGGATAGTGGGCCTTCAGATAGGCCGTCATGTAGGCGATCAGGGCATAGGCCGTCGAGTGGCTCTTGTTGAAGCCGTAGCCGGCGAAGTTCTCGATCAGCCCGAACAGATCGGCGGCGGCCTTCTTGGTCATTCCCTGCCGATGGGCACCGGCGACGAACTCCTCGCGAAACTTGGCGATCTTGGGTTTGTTCTTCTTGCTGATCGCCTTGATGCAACTGTAGGCGCCCGCCAGCTCGATCCCGCCCAGCCGGTTCAACAGCCGCATCACCTGTTCCTGGAAGACCATCACACCGTGGGTCTCTTCCAGGACTTTTTTCATTACGGGGTGCTTGTATTCGGGTTTTTTTCGGCCGTGCTTGACCTGGATATAGTCGTCGATCATCCTGCCTTCCAGGGGGCCGGGGCGGTAGAGCGCGTTGGTGGCGATGATATCGCGGAACTGGTCCGGCTTCATCCGCTGCAAGAGTTCGCGGATCCCGCTGCTCTCGAACTGGAAGATCCCCTTGGTCTCGCCGCGGCAGAACAGGTCGAGCGTCTCCCGGTCCTCCAGTGGAAACTGATAGGGATCGATCCTCTCGCCCGTGGTCTGCTCGATCAGCCCCACCACCTTCGAGAGGATGGTCAGGTTCCGCAGTCCGAGGAAATCCATCTTCAACAGGCCGGCACGCTCCACGTCGGCCATCGCCCACTGGGTAATGATCTCTTCCTTGCCCTGGACGTGCTGCAAGGGGACGTATTCCGTCAGGGGGCGGTCGGCGATCACCACCGCGGCGGCGTGGGTGCCGACGTTCCGGGCCAGTCCCTCTACCCGCATCGCCAGATCCAGCAGCTCGCGGACGTCGCGGTCGGAGTCGTAGACCTTTTTCAGCCCATCGCTTTTCTTCAGTGCGTCCGGAAGAGTGATCCCCAATTCCTCGGGCACCAGGGCCACCACCGCGTCCACCCGCGGAATCGGCAACCCCACGGCGCGGCCCACGTCGCGGATGGCGGCCCGGGCGGCCAGCGTGCCGAAGGTGCCGATCTGGGCCACGTTCTCCACACCGTACTCCTGCTTGACGTACTGGATCACCTCGCCGCGGCGCTGCTGGTCGAAGTCGATGTCGATATCCGGGGCCTCGCGGCGGCTCTCGTCCAGGAACCGCTCGAACAGCAGGTCGTAGTCCAGCGGACAGACGTGGCTCAGGTGGAGCGCGTAGCAGACCAGCGAGCCCACGCCGGAGCCGCGGGCCGTGGTGGCGATGCCCCGCCCGCGGGCGAAGCGGACGAAATCCCAGACGATCAGAAAATAGTTCGGAAATCCCAGCTTGTTGATCACGTCCAGCTCGCGATCCAGCCGGGAGATCACCTCTTCGGATAACCGGCCGTCGGCGCAGCGGCGGGGGTTGTTCGCGTAGCGCTGTTTGAGGCCTTCGAGGCACAGCTCGCGGAGGTAGTCTTCCGAAGCTTTTCCCTCCGGCGCCGTGAAGACCGGGAAGTGGCGACGGCCCAGGTCCAGTTGGATGTCCACGCCGTCGGCGATCTGCTGGGATCGGGCCAGCGCTTCTTCTTGGCCCGGAAACGCGGCATACATCTCCTCCGCACTGCGAAGATGGAACTCGTTGCTTCCCATTCGCATCCGGTTGGCGTCGGTGCGGAACTTGCCGGTGTTGACGCACAGCAGGATGTCTTGTGCCTCGGCGTCATCGCGGTGGATGTAGTGGACGTCGCTGGTGGCGACCAGCGGGAGCCCCATACGGCCGGCCAGCTCGACGGCACCTTCCATGGCCACCTGCTGCACCTCCAGGTTGTTGTTCTGGATCTCGATGAAGTAACGATCACCGAAGAGGTTGTGGAACCAGGCGGCCACTTCCATGGCCTTTTTCATTTTGGCGTCCCCGCCGGCGATCAGGGTGCGGCTGAGCTCGCCGGATACACAGCCGCTCAGGCAGATCAGCCCCTCGTGGTGGGCTTCGAGCAGTTGCTTGTCGATTCGTGGTTTGAAGTAGAAGCCTTCCAGAAAGGCGGCCGAGGAGAGTTTCAGGAGGTTCTGGAATCCGGTGCGGTTCTGGGCCAACAGGGTGAGGTGATAGCTGGCCTCCTTCATGCCGGCGGCCTCTTTGTTGAACCGGCTGCCGGGGGCAATGTAGGCCTCCAGACCCAGAATCGGATTGATCCCCAGCTTCTTCGCCCGATGGTAAAACTCCAACACCCCGTGGAGGTTGCCGTGATCGGTCAGCGCCAGGGCGTTCATCCGCAGGGCCTTGGCACGCTCCAGCAGTCCAGGGATCGAACCGGCCCCGTCGAGCAGGCTGTAGTGGCTGTGGCAATGCAGGTGGACGAAGGGAAGGGTGCTCACAGGTCTCCTCCGTGTGTTGAGCGATGAGTGATGGCAGGGTATTGTATCAGGGTAGCCGCGACGATTATAGGAGCCCCCGACGGCAGGTGGGGGACGCGGCTTGCGGATTGGCCGGCCCGGCCGCGATGCCTTGCAGCAGCCGTGTGAAGCCCCAGGCGGCGCCGGCCCCTATTCGGTCGGTTCGCCGATGGAGCGAAGATAGCCGGCCAGGCGGTCTTGCAGATCGACCAGGTTTTGCCACTGGCGCTGTTCGAGGGTGACCCGGTCCGACTTCCGCTTGGCCTTGACCGACTGGATCAGTCCGCGTATCCGCAAGTGGAGGTACTGGAGGAGTTCGGCGAGTTGGGCGGCCTGACCGGGCCCCAGCGGTCCGGGTAATTCGGGGGGCAGGAGGGTGTGCAGTGTGGCCCGGGCGTCCGGGTCTTCGCCAAAGCCCAACTCGAACTCCAGCGAGACGGATTCGGCCCCCTGTTCTGCCTCGTTTGTGTCCAGGGTCACCCCCTCCGAAAGATCTGCCCCCCGCAGGCCGGCCAGGCGCAGGGCGATCTCTTCCCGGGAGCCAAACACCAGCAAGGTCCGCCCCAGCGCGATCACGTCGCCCGGCCGCAGGATCCACAACTGGACGTTCTCGCCGTTGACCTTGGTCCCGTTGGTGCTTTCCAGGTCAGTCAGCACCAGTTTTTCCTCGTCGTCCTGGATCTTCAGGTGGCAGCGGCTGATCCGTTCATCGTTGAGCTGGACCGAGTTGCCCTCTTCGCGACCGATGGTCAGCGGGGTAGGTACGTTCTCGAACACCCGCCCCCGGTCGGCTCCATCCAGGACCCGTAACGTGATCGGCGTCATCGACTATCACTCGACGTCTTGCGAGCAGGGGAATGCCCTGGTTCCGCGTTGCCCTGAAAGTGGTTTTATCATGGAGGCGCAAGGCAGGTCAAGCCGGCGGTGACCAACCCCCAAGAATGATGGGTACAGCGGGCCCGGCTCCGGCTTCTCGGATTCGTTCTGCGGCGGCTGCACGGCGGCTGTCGCCTTCAGTGGCGAACGGTGCCGCCGGTCTCCCATGCCGGGAGGCGGTTTCCCCCTCACCTCCCTCATTCGTCTGCCGGATCACCTTCCCGCAGCGGCCGCGACGTCCTGGGGCAACAGGAGTGCCCCCAACAGAAGAAGCACAAGTGACAGAAAAGAAGACCTCACGGACAGGCATCTCGCTGCGATTGAGAGAAACCGGCCGGGCAGCCATGGACCTGCGGCCGCCCGGCCGGAAGCCGGTTCCGGGTTTCGTCGCAACGACTTCGGGGACTAAGGCCAAGCGTTCTAGCGACGTCCCTCGCGCTGCCGGCCCACGAGTTCTTGGAGCATTTCTCGTAATTGCCCTATCTCGCGGTGGAGCTGCTCCACCGCGCCTCGGAGCTCGTGGATGGCCTGCTCCTGCTGCTCCAGACGCTGGCCGAGCTCCGGACGTGGCGGCTGCTCCCGGGACTCGGGCGGGCGCGGAGGTTCGGGACGGTCTCCTCGGCGATGCTCTTGTATCAGGCGGTCCACCTGCTCGGCAAGCCGGTCGGCCTGCTCGTGCAAGCCGGCCGCATGAAGGTTCTCAATGGCGACTTTGACGTGGTGGATCCGACGTTCGAGGTCTTCACCAGGCGGGAGGGGCCGAGGTGGCTCCGTACGCCGTTCGAGCTGACGGATGATCTCGCGTGCCTCACGCTCTTTGGCCTCCGCCTCCTCGTGACGGCCGGCTTCTGCCAGGCGGCCGATGACGGCCTTCAACTCTTCCAGATGTCTCTTGAGCTGCTCGCGTTTGGGACCGGGCTGCTCGGGGCGGGGCCGGTCGGCATCGGGTTGCTCGGGGCGCCTTCCAAGCCGCTCGATGATCTCACGCATTTCGCCTTCCACACGCTCGGCGGCCCCGCGGACCTCGCGCAACATGTTCTGCAGCTCCCGGGCCTCGTCGGGCTGCTCGTCGCGCCGCACCCCCTCCAACTCGCGCCGGATGGCCGCTGCCCGCTCGTCTAACTCACGGCTATGTTGCCTCAGGTTGCCGAGGTGCTCTGCCAGTTCGGCCCGCTCGCGCTCGCCGATTTCGGGTCGTTCCCGCTCGCGCTCGGGGCCGCGAAGCTCCCGGCGGATCGCGCCCATCCGCTCTTCGGTCTCGCCCAGCGCGGCTTGGAGTTCACGGGCTTCGGCGTCCTGGTCGTCGCGCAGGCCCTCAAGCTCGCGCCTGAGGTCCCGGGCCTTTGTCTCTAGTATCTGGATCTCACGCAGGAGTTGGGGTCGGCCCATTTCAGCCTCGCGCCGCTCTCGTTGTTCACGTTCGCGCCGCTCGCGGGCTTCCGCCTCCTGGTGTTCTCGTTCTTCACGCTCACGGGCCTCGGCCTCCTCGTCTTCGGCCAGCAGGGCGAGTTGGCCGTCGGCATCCGAGAGACCACCAGCGACCGCGGCCGGCAGGGATTCCTCGCTGGGCGGGCCGTCGGCCACGGCGTCGGAGCAACCCGCAGTGAACAAGGCCAGCGCAGCCGCAGCCAGCGAGCAGCGCCATGAAGCTGTCAGCGCATTCATCATCGTTCCTCCTTCTGCTAAAGTGGCCCAGGGCTGAACCCAGGCAGTATACAAGTATCTCACCATAACATAACCAGTGCCACCGGTAAAGCTGTCGCCGCGAAGGCCGAACGCCCGCGGCCGGGGCCTGCCAACGGCCACACCCGACTCGTCAACGTGCCTCACTCCCGTTCCGGCACCTCTTTGAGCAGGGGAGGAGCAGGCGGTCGGGGAGGCGGAGGCGGCTGTCCGTCGCGCTCGCCTTCCAGCACGTCCTTGAGCAGCCTCCGCAACTCTTCCACTTCGCCGCGCAGCTCCCGCACTGCACCACCTAGGTCCGCAATCGCACGTTCCTGTTGTTCCAGACGCGGCGGGAACTCCGGATCCGGCGGTGGGTCTCGACGCTCGGGGCGTCTCGCAGGGAAGGTGCGAGGGCGGTCGGGTTCAGGCCGTTCTCCCAGCAGACGTTTCCTTTCGTGCGCGAGCCGCGCGGCCACGTCATGCAGGCCGCCTGCGTGGAGATTCTCGATGGCGATATTCAGATTCTCCATGGCGATATTCAAGTGCTTGATCCGGCGCTCCGGGCCGATTCCAAGCCTCTTTATGATGTGGTCCCTCTCGCGCTCCAAACGCCGAGCATTCTCTCTAATCTCCCGCAACTCAGGCAACAGTTTCCGGGTCTCTTCGCGCTGCTCAGGTCGCAGCGACCCCGCGAACTGTACGCTGATGGCGTGCTCCCGCTCCTCCAGTTCGCCGCGCTTTCGGATCAGTTCGCGCAGGTGGCCTTCCAGTTCGGCTCGCTCGGGCTCGCCCAACTCGCGCCGTTCCCGTTCTTCACCCTCGCGCCGCTCGCGCTGTTCACCTTCACGCTGCTCTCGTCCCTCCCGCTCTCGGGCTTGGCCTTCCTCCCGCTCTCGCTTTTCACCCTCGCGGAGTTCGCCCTCTTCGTCTTCGGCCAGCAGGGCCAGTTGGCCGTCGGCATCGGAGAAGTCATCACCGACCACGGCCGGCGTGGATTCATCGATCGGCGGGTTGTCGGCCACGGCGTCGGAGCAACCCGCCGTGACAAAGGCCAGCATGGCCGCAGCCAGCGAGTGTCGCCACGAAGCTCTCAGCACGTTCATCGTCGTTCCTCCTTCTGATAGTGTGGCCTGGGGTCGGGCCCAGGCGGTACAACAAACTGTCACCATCACCAATGCCACCGGTAAGGCAGTCTTGGCAAGGGCCAAACGGCCGCGGCCCGGGGCCCGCCACGACCGTGTGCGAAGATTCAACAGCCGCTCGACGCGGCGGCCCAGACTGGAGCGAAAGCCCGGGCCCTCGAACGACAGCCAGCCGAACTGCGGCGGGGGCGCAAGCCGCCGGCCCATCGCGACCAGGCAGGCGGCCAATAGATCCGGCCCGCCGGGCACCAGCAGGCTGGCCTCGTCGGCCGCTGCCTCGCTCGCCGCGCGGAGCCGGTGCCGCGACCACCACACCAGCGGGTGCCACCACAGGGCCGCGGACAGCAGATTGGCCAGAACTTGCCAGGCCGGATCGCGGGCAGCCAGATGGGCCAGTTCGTGGGCCAGCACGGCCTCCTGCTGCCGGCGGTCGAAGTCGTCGGTAAACGTGACCGGCAGGGCGACGGTAGGACGGAAATTCCCGAAGGCCACCGGCGCGCTGAGCCCCACCGCCTCCAGCACACAAACCCGCCGCCGGATCCCCAGGCGCCGCGCAAGCCTGCCCACACGTTCGCACGGAAGCCCATCACTCACCCGGGTCCGGCGCCGCCAGAGGGCAAACAACAGCGCCCGCGCACACACGGTCCGTGCCGCGATCAGCATCGCGCCCAGCGCCCAAATCACGCCCAACCACCAGAAAGCGTTTGCCGCCGGCGGCTCATCCATCAGTGTTTTCGCCACCGTGTTGCTCTTGGCACTGGTGGGCAAGCCGCCGGTGGCACCCGTTGCGGTGGCACCCGTTTTCGGCGTGCTCCGGGAAACGGAGGCCGGCTCCTCGGCGGGCGCGGTGGCCCGTTGGAGAAGGTCCTCGATTTCATTTCGGCGTGGATCCTCGTCGGTCGCCGCGAAGAAAGTTCGATCCGCCGCCTCATTTCTGCCAACGTCCGGGTCATCAAACCAGGCAAAATCGGGCGCCGCGGCCACGGGCCAGTCCGTCTCGGCGAATCTGCCGGCAGCGGGCGGAAACTCTTGTTCTTCGAGGAACCTGCGACCGACGCTTGCCGACGGCTCGACGACGGCAGGAGGCGGTTGTTCCTCGGCCGCCGGGAGAGCGGCCGTTGGCTGGGCCGTTGCCGTCCGAATCTGTGCGCGCCACAGACGGACCAGCGCCGGTGCGGTGCCGGTTAGTTCGACGAGCATTAAGGTGAGCACTCCAAGGATCGTGATCTGCCAGATCGTTCGCTGCCAAATCGCGGAGCGGACCAACCGCTCCGCCAAGGCAGCCAGGCCCACGATCACCGCCGTGCCCACGCCCAGCACCAGGATCAGTTCCAACCAGGGCTGATTTTCGAGCAGCAGGTAGCTTTGCATGGCTGGCCACGCTGTCGGCGTCATGGTTGCTTCTTTCGCTCTTGGATCAGGCGCTCCAACCGTGCCAGCTCCTTGCGGCTGACCTCCCGGGTCTCGAGCAGGTGGGCCACGGTATCGGCCAGGCTCCCTTCGAAGAGCCGCTCCACGAGGTCGTGGGCCATGCTTCGGGTGACCTCCTCGGCGGTGACCACGGGCCGGTAGATGAACCTGCGGCCTTTCTGGCAATGCCGCACCAGCCCACGCTCCTCCATCTTCCGGAGCATGGTCGCCACCGTGGTATAGGCCAGCCGGCTGCCGCCGAGCTGACCGTTCACCTCGGCGACACTCGCCGGCCCGGATTTCCAGAGGACCCTCATGATCCTCAACTGGAGGTCCCCCAGGCGGTACGTGGGCTGGTTGGTCATCTTACCATGGCTCCTTGCTCGGCATCAACTACCACGGTAATACTACCAAAGTAGTTTCAAGAAGTCAAGGGCTTTTCGGATGGGGTGGAGTTTTGTACACATATCGGGCTAGGTGCGTATACTACTATTGGCCGTTTATCCAATAGCCGGCGGGCAACGCCCGCCGGGAACGCCCGATGGCCTGGAATGTCTGGCTGCACGGCGCCGATCAAGGATGAAATCGAATGCTCGGCAACACGGTTTGGGCCCGCGAAGAAATAAGTTCGCAGTTTTCCCTCGGGGTGGCCGGGGTCGAGCGAAGCAAGCCCCCGAAATTCGCGGGACTGTGGGCTCGCTCCGCTCGACCACAGCCACCCGGAATTGCTCAAGTGATTCTTTCGCGGATCCTTAGTCCGCCGATTGGACCACGACCGCCCACTGCCCGCGGCCGGGCGTCTTCAGCCGCAGGCGGTTGCCGCCCGGGCGTTTGGCGGCCGGCAGCCATCCTCCCTGGTCGACGTCGTACCAGCGGATGGAAAGTGTTCCGGGGGCGTCCTTGGTGGTCAACGTCACCTCACCGGGCCCCGGAAGGTAGACGGCGTATGCCGTGCCCGGGGCGGCCAGGCAATAGGCCTCGTTGTCCTCGCGGTCGCCGAGCAGGTCGTTCCGCGGCCGGCAGGCGAACAGATCGAAGGCG
>CAZUAM010000097.1:0-3340 GCA_964618095.1 uncultured Planctomycetaceae bacterium
AAACGTGACCTTCCAAGGTTTACCGAAATCGTCCACAAAAACCGTTTGGTGCTAGCAGCAGAACGCAAGGTTCGGCGTTGGGGGCGCGATGATGGTCTGACGTTTGGCGCGGTGCCGGCCTCTTATCTGGCCAATATGAATACGAGTATGGTTACTCAGTCCCGCGAGTCAAGACTTTGGCCAGACCCAATCCCGGCGGATTCGGCGCCCTGAAGAATCACCGATTCTTGACAATTGAGCCGGCATCCGCCAAACTCGCGAGTATCTGCACCGACGAGTGACCGGCGGAGCTTGGCGACGGACACCGGGCAGGAACTCCTGCCTGGCAGAGATTGTTGAATCTCTGCACAAAGGAGCGGCCACCATGCGACTGGCATCGGGGTTCTTCCTGACCGTCTGGTTGTGGGTAGTCTGGCCCGCGATCGCGGCCGACCAGCCGCTGGTCGTGGAGCTATGGCCGGGCACGGTTCCGGACGAGGCCGGCAACATCGGCGCGGAGAAGGTTGTGATGTCGCCGGCACTCGACCGCAAGCAGGTCGAGGTCACCGAGCCTACCAGGATGGTGACCAACGTGAGCAGACCGACCATCACGATCTATCGGCCGGCGAAGGACAAGGGGACCGGGACGGCGATGCTGATCTGTCCCGGGGGCGGCTACTGGAACCTCTACTGGCAACTGGAGGGCGAGGAGGTCGCCGCCTGGCTCAATTCGCTGGGCATGACTGGCATCATCCTCAAGTACCGGGTGCCGCGTCGCCCCGATGAGCCGAAAGGCGAGCCGGCGCGACGCCCGCTGCAGGATGCGCAACGGGCCGTCAGCTTGGTACGGAGCAGAGCCAGACAGTGGGGGATCGATCCGCAGCGAATAGGCATGGTCGGTTTCTCGGCGGGCGGTCATCTCGCGCTGGCCACCGCCACCGGCTTCCAGCAGCGGACCTATGAAGCGGTCGATGACTCCGACAAGGTAAGCTGCCGGCCCGATTTCGCCGTGCTGTGCTATTCGGGCTATCTGAAGGCGAAGGACAAGGATGAACTCGCGCCCGGGCTACGCGTCCCGGCCGGGACACCCCCGGTCTTCTTGGCGCACGGCGGCGACGATATCATCAGCGACCCCCGTCACAGCGTGGTCACGTACCTGGCCTTGAAGCAAGCCGGAGTTCCGGCGGAGTTGCACGTCTATGCAAGGACCGCCCACGACTTCGGTGTCCGTCCGAGCGGCCGTCCGTGCTCCACCTGGACGCAATCCTGCGCCGCGTGGCTGCGGCACCAGGGATTGCTCGAGCGTCCACCCAGTGATCGCTAATCGGGCGTCGTGGCAATGCGGCCATACCTATGCGACAATGAACACGATACTCCGGTCCGGCGACGAGACGGTTTGGCGCCGGGGCCGAGGGACGTCCTGGTGAGAGAAGTGGAGAAAGGGAGGAGATCGCCCATGAGACAAATCGAGATCGCGGCGTTGGTGATGGTGGTCGGGCTGGGACGTTTGGCAAGCGCCGAGCCGGTGGACCTGAGCAAGCCTTTCGAGGCGGACAAAGATACCATCTGCCTCTTCCACCTCGATGACGTGGCCGGCGGAGAGGTGAAGGATTGCGTGGCAGGCGGCAAGTCGGGGAAGGTGAAGGAGCCGATGACCGCAGACGGAAGATTCGCAGGGGCGCTGAGCTGTGACGGAAACAAAGGCTGGGCGGACGTGACCGACTTGGCCAAGATGGAGGGACTGAGGACGCTCACCGTCGAATGCTGGGTGAAGTTCCGTGGCCGGGCTGCCGGCGACGTGGTCTGCCGGGGCAGCCAGTACCTGATACGCGTTTCCAACTCGGTGACCGCCTCCTTCTGGATCGACGGGGCCTGGAGAAACGTGACCGGAGACCGGTCTGTGCCCGTCGACCGCTGGACACACCTGGCGATCACCTACGACCGGGGCAAGAGGGAGGTGGGCATCTTCCTGAACGGACGGCTGGACGTGGCCCAGATTCCGGAAGGCGTTACCGATGGCGTGCTCGGTGGCGGGCTGAACATGCTGCGGCTGGGAGGGCACACGTGGCAGTCGCCCGCCCCCAACCTCAACGGGCTGCTGGACGAGGTCCGCGTCTCGTCGGTGGCTCGAGAGTATCGGCCGCTGCCCGGATCGGAGGAGGACGAGGGCGCGGCGAGTTCAGGGCCAACAGCGACGGGCCCGAAAAGAGCCGCTTCCTCGGCGGAGGCGGGTCCGTCGAAGTTTGTCTTCCCTTGGGCGGTGAACACGGACCCGACGGACGTGCCAAAGTCCCACGTCCAGGAGATCACCAGGGGGACACAGAAGTACGAAGTGGTTCAGGCAGGTACGATGGACGGACGCAGTTGCCGAACGCCGATGGGCGTTGGGATGAATTCGGAGGGCGCCTTCTTCCAGACCTGGGAGTCCAACCGGTCCGTGCGGATGGAGAACGTGGGCGATACGGTCGTGGTGAATCCGTGGCTGTCCAATGGCCGGAACAACTTCCGAAACGTGGCCGAGATCGTCCAGTCGGCGATCACTCCCGACATGACCGACGCGGAGAAGGCCTCTGCAATATGGTTCCAACAGATCCAGTATCGACACCACTCGGGCGGGGACAACGGCGAACTCGGGGACCCGGTCAAGGTCTTCAACATCTACGGCTACAATACCTGCGGCAACGATTCCATTTGTCTGGGAACCCTGTTTAAGCAGGTGGGTTTCCCAACGGCGCCCGCCCGGGCGCTGGGACACTGTATCTCCCAAGCCTTCTGCGACGGCGCGTGGCATTTCTTCGATGGCGACATGCACTGCGTCTATCTCCTGCGCGACAACGAGACCGTGGCCAGCGACGTGCAGCTCGCGCGCGACCACGACCTGGTCAAGCGCACACACTCCAATGGAATCCTCCTGCTCGACACGCAATGGGACGGTCAGGGGACGTCATCGCTTTACTTCACCGAGACTGAGATCGGGGGAGAGCGCTCCGGCAAAGCGGAGACCACGATGAACATGGTGCTGCGTCCAGGGGAAGCCATCGTGTGGCGGTGGGGACAACTCAAGCCGCTGAAGTACCACGGAATGCTCCAGACGATGCCCACCTACCCGCACGCGATCTACAACGGCCTCTGGGAGTACCGTCCGGACCCGAGTCGGCAGGCGTGGCGGCAGGGCGCGACGAAGGTAGAGAACATCCAGTCGGGCCGAGAGGGGCTGACGGCCGAAGAGGGGAAGGCCGGCTCGATTGTCTGGACCATGAAAAGCCCCTACGTGTTTGTGGGAGGCCGGATCGAGGCAGAAGGCAACGGCGTACTGTTTTCCATCTGTCAGGACGGAAAGACCTGGCAGAGGGTGCCGGGC
>CAZUAM010000097.1:3350-15395 GCA_964618095.1 uncultured Planctomycetaceae bacterium
GGCAGCAGCCTGGACCGTTTCTTCTCGGTCACGGGCCCGGCTTGCTACCTGTACCAGTTGAAATGTGAGCTGAACGAGGGGACGTCGCTGAAGAAACTGGCGATCGTCAACGACGTGCAGATGGCTCCGATGGCACTGCCGGAGATGGTGGTGGGTGAGAACAGCTTCACCTACACTGACCAGACGCGGGGGACGCGGAAGGTCCGTATCACGCATCAGTGGGTCGAGCGTTCGGCAACCAGGCCGCCGGCCGCGCCCGAGGCGGTGTATCCGGCAGACGGCGGAGAGTCGGACGGGACGGACATCGTGTTCAGGTGGACGATCCCGGCGGACCCCGACGGGGACGCGATCAGCGATTACCAGTTCGAGCTCTCAAGACGGCCTGACGTGAGGTTCCCGTTGTCGATGAGCTTTTACAAGCTGAGTTCGCGGACGGTGGATGCCCCGAGAGTGAGAGACGGGCACACGTGGAAGGCATCGAAGGTGAAGCCACAGTATACGCTCCCAGAGGCGGGGCTGCTGACACCGGAGAGGAAGTACTATTGGCACGTGCGGGCCATGGACGCGAAAGGTCTGTGGGGACCGTGGAGCAAGACGTTCAGCTTCACGGCGCGGGGACCGGCGTATCCGCTGGACTTGAAAGTGGACTGGGACGAGGCAAAGGGTGTGGGAACGCTAAAGTGGAAAGCGAACCCGCTGGGGCGCAGGCCCGTGAGGTATAGGGTCTACGGGAGCGACGAAAAGGGGTTCACCGTGATGGACAAGGCCCGCCAGCTCGCCCTGGGGATCTCCGCCAACAACGAAATGGCGGCATGGAACCCATGGGCTCCTCCCAATTTCATCGCCGAGACCACCGACACCCAGCTTGTGGTCATGGGGCCCGACGTCAATCCCGCCGGCAATGAGACGTACTACCGCGTGGTCGCCGTGGACGAACGCAACAAACGCAGCGGACCTTCCGACTATGCCGTCGGACCCCGCCCGGTCATCTACTCAAAGCCCCTGGTGACGGCAGATGTGGGCCAGCAGTACAAGTACCAGGTGCGTGCCAACCGCTCGTTGGGCGACCTGAGCGGACGGATGCAGGGCGGTAACCAGGTAAGCGGTTACTTCGACGTCGAGAAGCCCAAGTTCGCGCTCAAGCAAGGGCCCACGTGGCTCAAGCTGGACGAGGCCACCGGTGTGCTCTGGGGCACTCCCAACGCCGCGGGGAAGGTGGAAGTAACCGTGACCGTGACCATCGACCGTGAGGTGCGAAAGCTGGACGAGAAGGCGCTGGTGTGGGGCAGGGAGAAAGTGCTTTCTACGGTCACGGAGCGCCTCGGCACAGCAACCCAGACGTTCGTCATCGATGTTCAGTAGCGCACGGCGCATGGCCGACGCAGCGAAGGAATCCGTTAAAAGAAGTACAATGGAGCCGGTTCGGCCGGTCTGCGCGAACAAGATATCTACCGAGACAGGGAAGCGATGAACGCGATTCGGATCTCAGTTGCTGGTTCTCTGTGGCTGGCGGTCTGCTGTCCGGCGATGTCGGCGTCCGAGGGGGCGGCGACGCCGGAGAAGCACTCCCCCATGGTCAAGATGGACG
Source organism: uncultured Planctomycetaceae bacterium (assembly GCA_964618095.1). GTDB lineage: Bacteria > Planctomycetota > Planctomycetia > Pirellulales > Thermoguttaceae > CAZUAM01. The sequence continues at coordinate 4,939 of CAZUAM010000097.1, forward strand.
ACGCGAAGTTCAACGACTGGCTGACCCGCTGGGACAAGAACATCACCGGCGATGCCCACAATCGCTACTGCGACAAGGCCATGGGCGAGGACATCGGCTGGTTGATGACGCCCTTCATGGACGGCTTCTACTACGGCTACATGGCCACCGAGGACCCCAGGTGGGTGGCGATGCTCGTCGACTGGACCGACTCGTGGGTCAAGCGTGCGGTGAAGGAGCCGGACGGTTACCTCGGTTGGCCCCGGCCCGAAGCGGCGGGGACCAAGGTGGACGACCTCGACGATTTCAATGCCGACAGCATGTTGGGCGAGGCGATGGCCTTGCGCCCGGCCGTCCTCATGGCCGGCGAAATCCTCAAGACTCCGGCGCTGAAGGAGAGGTACGGCCTCAAGGCCGAAAGCTATATCAAGCTCTCCGAGCAGATCTACGAGAAATGGGAACAACGGGGCGGCTGGCGCGAAACCAAAGACGGGGCGGTGATCAGCGTGGTGCTGCCCTATGGGATCGACCGCAAGACGGGAAACTGGACGGCGGGGTTCGCCAGGAGGAACGCACCGGGCAACGGCTTCTCGCACCCGAACAACAAGGCGAACCACGTCGCTCGCTGGCTGCTGGCCATGTCGGAGGTCACCGGCAAAGCGGTCTACAAGGAGCGGGCGGAGCAGTGGTTCACGCTGATGAAGTCGCGGATGAAGCGGAAGGCCGGCGGCATCTACGAGATCTGGAACTACTGGGAGCCGGCAGGGCCATGGGATTACAGGCCCGACGGTTCGCCCAAGCACTGGGTGGGAGTCCACCCAAACCCAGGCTACTACCAGATCGACCTGACCGGCATCGTGGATGCCTACGACCACGGCCTGGTGTTCACTCGTCAGGAGATCGAGGACCTCATCGCCACGGCCATTGCCGAAAAGCGGTACTGGGACGCCTTGGTGCCTTACAGCGCAACGATTCAGAGGGAGCTTGAAGAAGGCATGAAGCCGGACAGTTGGGGTGGACTAAGCGCCGCTGCGAAGTACCTGATGCTCCAAAGCCGGCTGCACAAGGGTGGCCGCTTCAGCGCAACGACGCATCGCGCAGCGACGTACTTCGTGGACCAAGGCAATCCGGTTGCCAACGATAACAACACCGGTACCGCGGCCCAGCCGTGGAAGACCCTTCAGCAGGCCGCCGACACGGTAACCGCCGGAGACACGGTGATCGTCAAGGCTGGGACATACACGGAGCAGGTCGGCGTCTTCGCGCCGCACGCCGGCACGCCCGGCAACTTGATCACGTTCAAAGCCAGTCCGGGCGACAAGGTGGTGATCGACGGCGGCAAGAAGAACTCCTTCGGGTTTCGGCTGGGGGCCAGCCATGTCCGCATCGAGGGTTTCGAGATCGTCAACGTCACCGGCCACGGCATCCTGGCAGGTTGGAGCGACGGCTCTTCCCAGGGCGTGGAGATCGTCAACAACACGGTCCACGACTGCGGCAACAATCCGGACACCGCGGCGATCTACTATGCCGGCGGCAGCGGCGGTCTGATCCAAGGCAATCACCTCTATAAGAACGCCGGCGACGGGATCACCTTTCCCAACATCGCCGGCGGCATCACCATCCGGAACAACCGCATCCATCACAACGAGGTGGATGGAATGAAGGGCGGGGGCGGCGGCCTGATTGTGATTGAAGGGAATACGATCAACAACATGACCAGTGCCCTGCATCACGGCGACGGCATGCAGTTGATGGGCATGAAGGGCACTTTGGTGGTGCGGAACAACACGGTTTGGGACTGCACGCAGGACATCTACTGCGACGACTATTCCCAGCCGGCCGGCTCGCAACCCTGGGGAAACGTGTACATCTACAACAACGTGGTCTACAATACCAACCCCGGTCCAAAAGGCACCGGCGGGTTCTGGAACGGGATCGTCACGGGAACGCGTTACAATTCATGGCGATCCATCACGGTGTGCGGAAACACGTTGGTCAACTGCAACGACGGCAGCGGCGGCGTGAGCGTGGCCGTGGTAGGGCCCACGGCGGGCAAGATCGGCACGGTGAGGGTCCTCAACAACCTCTTCTACAATTCGACCAATAACGTCGCTGTCGGAGAGTTGGCATCCCGGGGCAGCAAGATCGACATGGATTTCAACGGCTACCATAACCAGTGGCGCGACTGGTACCTGGGCGACGGCTGGCGCGACCTGGCGAAGTTCCGGGCAGCCCATCCCGAATGTGAACAGCACGGCTTCTACTCCACCGAGATTCGATTCGCTCGTGACACGCTTCCCGATCCGGACTATCATCTGGTTGCCGATTCGGCGGCCATCGGCAAGGGAACCAGCATTCCGCCCATCGCCGAAATCCGCTTCGACGAAGACAAGGACGGCAATCCGCGGCCGCAGGACGCCGGCTGGGACCTTGGGGCGTACCAATACACGACCAAGTCCACGAAGGCGCCATCGAACTAGGAGGCATTTCCGGTGCGTGACGACACTAATTCCACGCGACGAGATTTTGTCAAGCTTGCCGCGGGAACAATCCTTGCGGCAACGGCCGGGGCAGCCCGGGGAACCCAGGCCGCCGAGCAACCGGCCGCCAGCCAACCTTTGTCTCCGGCCCGACCTCGCATAAGCTGCGTAAGCTGGTGCTTTCACAATCTCGGTGCCGGCAACACCCGGCCCGAGCAGGCGATCGAGATCATCGGCGAGATGGGGTTCGAGGGAATCGAGCTGATTCTTACTGGGCGGGCCGAGATCGCAGACTACTGGACCGACGCCACCCTCGAGAGGATCCGAAAGCGTCTGGAGCACTACAAGCTCCAAGTTCCGCAGTTTGCCATCTTCCAGCCGGTGGTCGAAGAACTGACCAGCACCCGCCTGGACGAGCGTCAGAAGGCCCTCGACCGGTTTGAAGCGGGCTGCCGCATCGCCGCGAGGCTGGGCGCGCCGGTGGTGGACATCGTCGCCCCCTGGCCGCGCGAGTTGACAGGCCCAAGCTCCTACCTGCCCCGCTACTACGAGGTTTCCAACGCCAAGCCGGGTGAGAAGTTCCACATCGACATTGCACCCGGATTCGATTGGGATAAGGTCTGGGAGGTGTTCGTCGAGGCGATCAAGGGTTGCCTCCAGCGGGCCAAGGCCAGCGGACTGCGATTCACCGTCGAGAACCACACGCACACCATGGTTCCCGACTCCGGCTCGCTGTTGCGACTCTGGGACGCCATCCGCGACCCGGCCCTGGGCGTCAATCTCGATCTCGGCTGGATCGCGCTTAACCGCGAGTACCCGCCGGTGGCCATCCACAAGATCCGCAAGCACCTGATGAACGTCCACCTGCGCGACATCGACGGCCTGATGCGGCGGTTCGTCCACGTCGGCCAAGGAGTGATGGATTTCGAGGCGATCGCCGAGGCGCTGAAGGCCGTCGGCTACCGGCGCTTTGTCTCCCTGGAACAAGACAGTCAGCCAGGCGACCAGCCGGGCGACATGCAGGCCACCTGCAAGCGTTACCTGGCCATGATGAAGGAGTGCCTGGGGTGAAGGTCGACGGCTTCCTCGCGGCCCTATGAGTTCGTATCTCAGCGGTAGTGTTTCCGGCTTGAACGTGTTGACCAACTCCATTCTGGGAGTCAAGACGATGCAACGATTCAACAGTTTGTTCGGTGCGCTCACGGCGATCCTTGCCGCCTGGTTCCTCATTTGCGGTGTCGCGATCTCGGCGGAGCCAGCCGGAATCTTGCGGGCCGGCGTCGCCAAGACGGACATCACGCCGGCGAAGTCCGTCATGCTCGCCGGATACGGGAGCCGGAGGAACCTCTCGCAGGGCGTCCACGATCCGCTCTCGGCCCGCGTGCTTGCCTTCGAGCAGGACGGCAGGCGGCTAGTGCTGGTGTCGACCGACCTGCTGGGCTTCTACGGCGGCTCGGCCGAGAGCGTGCGAAAGGCGATCCTCGATGCCTGCCGGCTCCAGCCATCGGAGCTTTTCCTGACGGCCATTCACACGCACGCTGCTCCGACCATCTCGCTCCAGAGCGAGAAGATGCATGCGAATAACGTTGAGTATACCAAGACGCTGGAAACGCAACTGGTCGCCGTCGTGCGCGAGGCGCTCGCCAACACGACCCCCGTGCAGATCGCGGTCGGGTCCGGTTCGTCTCCTGTGGGCGTGAACCGGCGCGAAGTCGTGCGCGGCCCCGATGGGACCCGGAAGATCGTGCTGGGACGGAATCCCTCGGTGCTGACGGACCGAGAAGTGCAGGTCCTCCGCGTTTCTCACGCAGACACAGCCGACGTGGCAGCCGTGGTCTTCGTCTATGCCACGCACAGCACTGCGATGGGCCCGCGGAACTACCTCGTCAGTGGCGACGTTCACGGCTTGGCCGAACAGTTTCTAGAAAAGCATCTCGAGGACGGAGTGGTGGCCCCGGCCTTCGCCGGCGCCTCCGGCGACATCGACCCGTGGTTCCGCGTGCTGCCGGAGTTCAACACCGAAAAGGGCTGGGTTCCGGAGCCGGTCTTGATGGGTACGATGCTCGGCGAGGAGGTGGCGCACGTACTGGAGGGCATCCAGAAGCCCGGCCCGAGCGGCCCGATCAAGACCGCCTCAAAGACGCTCGCACTGCCGGGAAAGCAGCGAGCGAAGATCGACGCGGCCACCGGCGGCGAGTCGCCGGAGTTCAACCTCACGGTCGGCCGCGTGGGTGACGTGGCCGTGGTGGGCCTTGGCGGCGAGGTGTTTAACGAGATCGGCAAGGCAATCAAGACGGCTTCGCCCTTTCCTCACACCTTGGTTATCACGCACTGCAACGGGGCGGCGGGGTACGTGCCGACTAAGGAGGCATATCCCGAGGGCGGCTACGAGGTGGAGACCAGTCCCTTCGCGCCGGAGGCGGCGGAAGAGGTCGTCCAAGAGACTGTGCGACTTCTCCGCGAATTGTGAGACTTAAGGAAGCAAAGCCGTGCGAACCGCTCTGACCATGATGATGCTCTTCTCGATTGGCACACCGGCCGTTGCCGTGGCCCAGAGCGGCCAAGCCTCGTCGCCGACAGATACCCGTCCGAACTTGGAGTACGAGATGCTCACCGACCGGGTCCTGGGAGCCGTGCCGCATACGCAGATTCTTTTCTTCAAGTGCTGGGAGCCGCGCGACGGGATTAGCCCGCCGGACGCCCAGACGCTCAAGAGGATCGCACCGCCTGGTTCGAGTGGCGAGGATACGCCTACCTCGACCGGCAACTTAGGCTGAACAGCCGCGCGATGAAGGAACTGGGCCGGTTTCAGGACAATATCCACCTGGCCCCGGCCGGGGGCGAGCGGATTGGCCGGCCGATTGCACGGCTACTGCTGCCGTGAGCTTGTGCCGACACGCGGGCGGAGTTCCCGGGATTCCCCGAGCAGGTCGATTTGATCCGACGGCACGCAAGACGGCACACAGCAACACCCACTCGCACCGGGCTTGATGGTTCTTTTCGCCTTCGTGCCCTAGCCTAACTTCCACAGTTGAGTTCAGTTGACTATTCTTGCCCCGCAAGCTCATCCGTCGGGTTACCCACCGTGCCCGATTGATGGGCGCCGACGTCGAGCGGGCCGGTCGCCGCGCGGGGCTCGCTCTTGCACGGGTGAACGTACTGCTTGGTGGGCGTCAGGTCGAAGTCGCCGAACTTGCCCGCCGCCACGCCCTTGCCGATGCACGACGAGCCGGCCTTCAGGTGGTAATCGTAGCTGGCCGGGTCGACCAGTCCCGCTTCCGCGACGGTGTTGAACAACAAGTTGCCGGCCGCATCGAACCTGGTCCAGTTGGTCAGCGGTACTTTCCCGATGCACAGGTTGTTGCGGATGATCGGCACGAGGGTCTCGGGGCTCTTGTCAACGCGCACGAAGAAGGAGTTGGTGTGGCGGTGGTCGTAGACCATCGTGTTGTTGACCACGTACAGGCCATTGCGCTCGTGCTTGACACCCTCCATGCCGTAGGCGATCACGCGGCTGTTGTTGCCCCTGGCGCCCTTGTGCATCAAATTGCCGACCACCACTACCACGCCGCCGTTGGGGAAATCGGCCACGGCGCTGCCGCTCCCTTGCTCGTCGCTGAGGCGGTTGTAGAGGAGCCAGCTTTCCTGGGCCCGGCTCTTCAAGAGGTGCCCTTCGATCACGTCGGTCGAGTAGTTGTAGCGGAAGGTGAGCTTGGTGCAACCAGTTCCGATGTAGAGCGAGTGCGTGGCCGGATTGGGCACCGGGCCGCAGTGCGCGAACTCGCAACGCTCAAAGAGCATTTCGCCGTTGCCGCCGAGAATGCCGTTCTCGCAGTCGTAGAAGCGGCAGTTGCGCACGGTCAGGTTCTTGCCCTCGGGCCGAATGCCGGCGCCGTTGCGGTCGCGCACGCGGGCGCCGGAGAACTCGATGTTCTCCACGGTGAGGTCGCTGCCCACCACCACCCAAATGGCCTTGCCGCCGGCGTCCTTGCCGTTGGCCGGCAGCTTGGCGCGGCCCTTGCCGACGCCGCGGATGGTGAGCTTGTTGGCCCGAATCGTGGCCACGTCGCCGGGATAAGAGCCAGCGTCGATCTCGATGGTGTCGTGATCCTTGGCGGCCTGGATCGCCTGGGAGGGCCTGGCGAATTGCCGGTTCGGCCCCACCTTGAGCGTGGCGGCCGGGGCAGTGGTCGCGATCAAAAGAAAGAGGACAGCGGAAACAGTAGTGGGGACAATCAGGCGGGGCATGGCAGAAGCCTCTTTCTCAAGAAGGAAGTTCCCGTGGATGCTAAGTGTGCGGTTCTCTGAAGAATCTCTTACTTCTCGGCGTAGGTGACGACTTCCAGTTCAGCCGGCTTGTCTTGGGCCGGGGTGAAGCGGACGGTCCAGCCGTCGTCGACGCCGCGATTGGGCACGATGCGTACAGCCAAGCCGTGGCACTTGGCGCCGCCGGCCCAGGCCCGCACGGCCCTGGTTACGTCGATCTCGTAGCGCTTCGGCGGCGAGATCGGCCCGCCGACGCCCTTCTGCACCACGGTGGAACCCACGTTCTGGCCGAGCTTGGCGAAATCGTACGGCTGTTCCGGCTCGAATGGCGCATCGAGCATCGCGGCCGCGACCTGCATCGGGGCCTTCTCGTGGGCCTCCTCGACGTACAGCACGAGCTTGGCAGAAGCCAAGTCGTCGAGCTTCGGCAGCTTGTCGGCGCCGAAGTCGACCAGCATGACCCAGGCGTCGGAGTCGTCCTTCAACCACTTGACAAACTGGTGCCGGAAAACCTCACCCTTCTTTGTCACGTACGCAACCTTCTTAACGGACAGCACGGCGCTCGTGGTGGGCCTCGCGGGTACCGCCGGCGGAAGTTGCGTGCCGATCAACCACGGGCTCGGCAGCGTGGCCAGTTCTTCGTTCGGCCCGATTTTAGGCGTGGAGGGAGGCGCGGGCACCGCCGCGGGCGCTTGACCCGGCAAGAGCACCTCGCACCGCACGAAGAGCATCCGCGGATACACCGGGTAGCGGCCCTTAGGCGTCGGGCAGTCGATCTCGAACTTCGCCGGCAAGTCACCGGCGTGGAACGTCTTCTGCACACAGGTGATCGTGTCGTCCCAGGTGGCGTCGTGGGCCTTGGCGATCTCCTTGTCTTCGTCATACATCTGCTCGAACGACTTGCTGCGGCTGCCCAACCGATAGACGTAGGTAACCGTGAGCGTGTTCTCGCCGAGGGCCTTCGGATCAGCCACGGAAACCGTCACCACATTCTTGCCCGGCGAAAGGTAGGGCAGCGCGCCGGAGTTGTTCTGCACGATGGCTTCGAGCTTCAGGGCCTTCAGCGCTTCCTTAAACGTGATTTTGACCTGCGCGGCCACCTGACCCCTGACCGCCCCGGTGAAGTCCTTCAGTTCTACGGCCTGGAAGGTCTTGCCGCCGTCGGTGGAGACTTCGACCGCATCGGCGCCGGCCGCCTCGCCGCCGGCCCGGGTCAGGAGGTAGGGGCTGGCAAGATCGACCACCACAACGCCCGGCTTGCCGCTCTCGGCCGGAACGAGCGACTTGTCGGCGTACTTCACGTTCTCCGCCGAGGCAAACGACTGGAGCACCGCGTTGCTGGAGAAGTCGGGGGCAAAGCGGAGCGTGCCGTTGGCGTAATTGCGGGCCGGCTTGCTCTTGACGTACGGCTCCAGCACCAGCCCGATGCCCGGATCGTTGCGTGTGTCCTTGTGGCCGCCACAGGTGTGCGCGGGGGGCTTCCTGCTGTCGCCCCAGTACCAGGCGTCGGGGACGGCGTCCCAGCAGTTGGTCAGCGCGAAACCGGGAGCCAGGTTGACGTTGGCCGAGTAGCCGCGGTCGTCGTGGACGATGCCCGCCCAGCCCTCGCTGGGCCCGACGCGATGGTGTGTCTTCAGGCCGCCGATCACGCCGTCCAACTCGTCGCCGCAGCACAACAGCGCGGGGGCCAGCCAGTACACTCTGTTGCCGTAGCGGCCGAACTGGTTGTTCTTTGCATAGACGCACTTGCGGGCCTGGTCCATGACGAAGGCGTTGCGGATGAGTTCCCCGGAGTTGCTGGTCAGTTCGTCTTCGCCGGCGATGGTGCGTCCGCCGGGCGCGTTGGGATCGGGCTTCCAGGCGTAGAACTTCAGAAACACGTCGAGGTAGTGCCACTTGCCGTCGTAATTGGCCTCGACCGTGGTGTGCCCGTTCCAGCCCACGAAGCGCCAGCCCCAGCCGAGCTGTCGCCACAGGGCCGACTGCTCGGAGTGCAGGCCGCCGCAGAGGCTCCAGCCGTAGCAGTTGATTTCCTTGAGCACGGGCAGCCCGCCCGGCTCGCCCGGATAGGCGAAATGATAGTGTGTCAACTGCATGAAGTTGTAGATGGCGATCGCCTTCTCGTCGTTGGTCTTGCACTCTCGGGTGATCGATTCGACGATCGACTTGAGGCTGGAACAGTCAGGGGCCTTGTCGGGCAGGACCTTGATCTGTGCGACCACTCCCGGGGCTTTAGCGGCGGTCTCCTCCGCCGCCGGGGATACGGTTGCCATGGCGGTCGTCGCGATCAAGGCGGCGGCCACTACCGCCCAACACCTCATCGTTCGGCGTGACATTTCTTCTCCTTTACTGTAGTTGGAGCAAACAGGATGGGCGGATAGGTCGATCGGTTCCCTCATCTCGTTCCTGCGCCAGGCGCAGGATGACAGAAGAATAGATCTGCGTCATATGGTCGCTCCGAAAAGAACGACTGCTGCACTCTCGATTCACTTCAGCGTGTTCGTCACCGTGACACTCTCGATATTCACGTCCTTTTTGCCACCCAAGTCAATTCCCTGTTCCCGCACGACCGTCTCAAAGAGGTGCAGCCTTGGATCGCCGCCCGCCTTCACCCGGATTCGCTCGGCTGCCTTGTCGTAGCTGAACTCGCTCCACGGTCGGCCGTCGCGCAGGACCTGCTTTGGCTCGGCGACCAGGGGCGCCGACCAACTGCCGTCCACCGCGTGCTTCCAACCTTCGATCAGGTCTGCCCCGCTGATCGTTACGCTCTCGCCGTTGATGGCGCGGACCGTCATGCCGTCGTTTTTTGGGGCCAGGACCTCGCGATACACTCCGCCCCGCAGGATGATGGTTTCTCCCGGCTGGGCGATCGCGCACGCCTTGGCCAGACTCGCCAGCGGCACGCCCGGATAACCCCAGGCCGGCTCGTCCGTGGCGGCCGGGTGACGCGGGTCGACGTAGTAGACGTTCGGGTACTCCAGGGCCCCGATCGTCGCGCCGTCCTTGCCCGCCCCGACGGCCGGGCTGCCCGCCGTCAAACGGAAATCTCGCTGCTGGGGATTCACCAACAGCGGGTCCTTGCCGTTGATGTTCGTCTCCGCCGCCAGCGGGGCGGTCTTGAACGTGAGGTTGTACTCGATGAGGGGGTTGGCCGCGGAGAAGTCCCGGTCGCCGTCGACGACGGCCCGCTTTGCCTCGCAGAAGAGGTTGTTGCGGATCTGCCCGTTGGTCGATTCCTTGCCCCGCAGCCCCACCCCGCACCAGGTGATCCCGGCGAAGGTGTTGTTCTCGATCGTCACGCCGGGCGTTTGGATGACGTCCAGCCCCCACGCCCCCTTGTAGGTTGGCAGATTGGACGAGTAGATGTTGTGCCGCCAGGTCCAGTTCCGAACGTTGCCGATGTACGGTGCACTTTCGACCATTGCCCCCTGGCCCCAGTCGAAGCACGTGTTGAACTCGAAGAGCAGGTCTTTCGCCATCCCGCCGTTGTTCATGAATGTCTGGATGCCATCCACGTGGGCCGTCTTGGTCTCCGACGTGCGCGTGCCATGGTAGTAATTGTAGCGCTGGATGCAGCCCTTGCCGAAGAACCGCGTGTAATCGCAGTCGTCGTAGGTGTTGCCCGGGGCGCACATGAAGAGGCGGCTGACTTCGTTGTTCTCCACCAGCCAGTCGTTCCCGCCCAGAATGAAGCCGTACTCGCAGTGGTAGACCTTGTTGTAGGCGATTCGG
>CAZUAM010000098.1:0-15378 GCA_964618095.1 uncultured Planctomycetaceae bacterium
TCAACTCTCAACCCTCAACTCTCAACCCTCAACTCTCAACCCTCAACTCTCAACCGCTTAATGATCGAACCGGTCGCCAAACCAATTCCCACCGCCGACGGCTCGGCGGTTGCCAGATCTGTAGGGATGCTCTACACCGGCCTGCCGACGATCTACGTCTACGAAGACGTGCTGGGCCGGATGCTCGACCACTTCGAAAGGGACCTCAGGCGGGAACAGGGCGGTTTTCTTCTCGGCGGCCTGCACCAGGATCGCGGAGTGTACATCGAGGTCCGCGGGTTTCTCCCGGCCGCCGCCGCCGAGTCGCGCGCCGCCTCGCTGACCTTCACCCATGCCACCTGGGCCGCCATGAATCGCCGGGTCGAGGAGGATTTTCCCGGCGAGTTGGTGCTGGGCTGGGTCCACACGCATCCCGGATTGGGCGTGTTCCTCTCCAGCTACGACCTCTTCATCCATCGTCACTTCTTCGCACAGCCCTGGCAAATCGCCCTGGTGATCGATCCCCGCAGCAACGAGCTGGGGTTCTTCCAGTGGCACGGGCAGCAAGTCGTAGACTGCGGGTTTGTCTGCGTCCGACGCGACGCGCCATAGGAGGGCCGCTCGATGAGCAACGACGTGCTACAGATCGACGACGACGACCGCTACGCGCGGTTCCGGCTGATCGCCTGGTGGGATCAAAACAAGCTGGCCGCTGCCCGCGTGCTGGTGGTGGGGGCCGGCGCCCTGGGCAACGAAGTGCTGAAGAACCTCGCCTTGCTCGGAGTGGGACACGTCCACGTCGTAGACTTCGACGAAATCGAAGAGTCGAACCTCACCCGCTCCGTCTTGTTCCGCTCCCGCGACCGCGGCCGCCCCAAGGCCGATGCCGCCGCCGATGCCCTGCGGGACATCAATCCGGACACCCAGGTCCACCCCATCCGCGGCAACATCATCACCGACGTGGGGCTGGGACTGTTTGCGGACGTCGACGTGGTCGTCGGGTGTCTGGACAACCGCGAGGCCCGCCTCTGGGTAAACCGCTGCTGCTGGAAGGTGGGCACCCCCTGGATCGACGGCGGCATCCAGGAAATCAACGGCGTGGCCAAGGTCTTCGTCCCCCCGGACGGCGCCTGCTACGAGTGTGCCATGACCGATAACGACTATCGGTTGATCAGCCTCCGCTACTTGTGCCCGCTGCTCCGTCAGGAAGATCTGCTCGCCGGCAAGGTCCCTACGGCGCCGACGATCTCCTCGATGATTGGCGGCCTGCAAACCCAGGAGGCCCTGAAGCTGATCCACGGAATGCCGGTTGCCGCGGGCAGTGCCATGATTTTCAACGGCGTGGCCAACGCCTTTTATACGACCAAGTATCAGCACAAGGAAGATTGCCTCAGTCACGACACCTGGCCGCCGCCGGTCGATGTGCCCCTTACGGCCGCCGGCGCCACTGCCGCCGAGTTGTTCGAGTCGGTGCGCGATCGGCTCTCCGGTGACGGGCCGCTGACGATTTCCCTGGAGCGAGACCTAGTGGTGTCCATCGATTGTGTGGCCTGCGGCACCAGCCGCCGCGTGATGAGGCCGCGACAGGCGGTGGCCATGGACGAGGCAACCTGTCCGCAGTGCGGCGAGCTGGCCCGCCCCGAGATGGTTCACAACGTCGAGGAAAGTTCCTCTCTGGCCGGAGAACGACTGATCGACCTGGGCATCCCCACCTATGACATTGTACGGATCACCTCCGGCGACGCCGAGGGGGCGTTCAAGTTGGCCGGCGACCGCCGGGCCGCAATCGAGCAGGACGACGTGAAGGGGTGAGGGGGTGAAGGGGTGAGGGGGTGAAGGGGTGAGGGGGTGAAGGGGTGAGGGAGCGATCTTCTTGTCACCCAGTCACCCAGTCACCCCGTCACCCAGTTTGACGTGACAACCAGTGGCTTCCACGGGAAGCCAGGGCAGGGCCCGCGGTGATGGATTCAGACATCCAATTCGGCGAGGTCGAGGAGCTCCGCCCCGAACAAAGGCGGCGACCCGATCGGGACCGGCACTTCGCCGTCTGCACCTGCGGCTCGCCGGACCAGCGCGATCTGCCGATCTTCATCGAGCTGGACGTGCTGGCCGAGATCGAGGCCCATGCCGCGAGCGACCCCGACGTCGAGTTGGGCGGGGTGCTGCTGGGCGGACAATTCAAGGACCAAGACGGAAATCCATTCGTGCTGGTGCTGGACAGTCTGCGGGCGGAGCACTACGAGAGCAGCGGAAGCCATTTCAAGTTCACCCACGATACCTGGACGCGGATTTCTCGCCAGCGAGATGGGTTCTCCGACGACCTCCAGATGGTCGGCTGGTACCATACGCATCCGAACCTGGGCGTCTTTCTTTCGGGCATGGACCGGTTCATCTGCAAGAACTTCTTTAACCGTCCGCTGGACGTGGCACTGGTGGTCGATCCGTTGCGCGGCGACCGCGGCTGGTTCTATTGGGGCGGCGGGGAACAGTTGCCCCGGGCCGGTGGCTTCGCCGTGATTACCTCGCGATTTCGCCGGCGAGATCTTCAAATGTACGTTGAACTCCTCCAGGAGGGTACGGCCATGACAACAGAACGCCTGCCCGGCGCAACCCCGCAACTTCCTCCCCAGCAGGTGATCCATACCATCCGCCCACAGTTGGGCTGGGTCGGCGCCGCCGTCGTTGCGATGCTCGTCCTCCAGGTCTGCACCACGCTCCTGCTCGCCCTGCGGATGGGCGCACCCGCCTCATCCGAACTGGACGTTCGGGAGCAGCGTCTGGCCGCCCGGGAAGAGGTCTTCCAAGAGATCCTCGGACAGGTCAAAGTAGGGCCGGAGGGGAAGCTCGACGTGAAGTCGTTGGTCGAGCAGAATCAAGACCTCCGCCGCCGGGCTGACCGCCTGGCAAAGACTGATCTGCTCCTGGACGAGGCCGCCCAGTGGATCGACAAAGGGCGAAAAGACCTCGAGGCAAAGCTGCAAGAGTCGAAACAGGAGTTGGCCGCACGCAACCGGGAATCCCTCAAGGAGATCGGCCGGCTGGAAGCGGACAAGAGGGCAGCCGACAAGGAAATCGCGCAACTCAAGGAGCAGCTTGCCGAAGCAACAGGGGACGACGTGGAGCAGGAGGACGCGGCGGGCATATGGACCTGGACGAACGTTCTGGCGGCCGCGGTTGGTCTGTTGGTCATCGCGGCCCTGGCCGCCGCGATTATTCGCACGATAGTGCGCCGACGCCGGCTCTCTTGAGAGCCGGCCACGGGGCACCCGGAAAACATGAAGGAGGTTTGCCATGTCTAGTGACGATCAAGCGGAGCGGCTCGCAGCCGAGCTGGAGCTGATGCGGGCCCTTGCGGAAAAGAGCAGTATTCTCGAGTTCGAAGCCGATGGGGACGCACCCAAGGAGTACAAGATCAAGCTGCTCGGCAGAGGTATTAGCCGCGTGTCGCACTCCGGCCAAGAGGTGGAATTCGTCGAGCTCCACCAGATCGAAATCCGCTTTGGCTACGCCTTTCCCGAGCGCCCCCCGGAGATCCGCTGGCTCACCCCGATCTTCCATCCCAACATCTCGGTCATCGGGCACCTCCGCCTGGACGATTGCGGCCTGCCCTGGCACGAGGAGATGACGCTGGACGTGGTCTGCGAACGCCTCTGGGACGTCGCCCGAGGGGCCTACGTTGACCTGGACAAGTCCAACAACTACACCGCCAAAAAGTGGTTTGCCGACCAGAAGGTGGTCACCCTGCCGGTGGACCTCCGGCCGCTTCACAGCCGGGGCGGCCCTCCCCCGGCCAACGTCGTCCGCTACCAGCGAGGCCCGGCCGGCGGCCAACCCGCCTCCGACGACGTCCTCTACATCGGCGACGATACGCCCACGCCCCCATTACCCCCCAGACGAGAAACACCCCGGAGGCCGCGCGATGACGACGACGTGTTCTACATCGGAGACGATTGACCTCGGACCGAGCGGCGCACAGCCGGCGGCAATCGATGCATAGGGGGAATCTGACGTGGAGGGTTTTGCCGTCTGTCCGATCGTGTTCTTCATCATCATTATCGTGGCGGCCATAGCTTTCGGGCACGCCCGGGCGCAGAGCACCACCGAAAGCTTCTCCCAACTGGCCCGGCGCTACGGTGGAACCTGCGACCCGGGCGGATTGTTCAGCCGCCCCAGGGTCCAATTCCCGCACGCCGGGGCCTGGGTGATCGTCGACGTCTACTCCACCGGCGGGAAGCACCCGACCTATTACACCCAGGTCCACTTCTCCGGCCAGCAGCCGGCCGTTCGCTGTGAAGTCTACCCCGAGCGGATGTGGTCCCGCGTGGGCAAGCTGATGGGCATGGAGGACGTCGAGATCGGCTCGCCCCACTTCGACGAGCAATACATCATCAAGGGGGACAGCCGGGCGGCGCTGCGCAGCCTCCTCACCCCGGCCATGCAGCAGCAGATCGAGCGGCTGAGGCACTTCCTCGGAAACGGCGACGTCTACGTATCGTTCAGCCGACGCGAGCTGCTCGTGAAGAAGCTCTCGTATATCCGCGACTACCGCACGCTTCAAGAGTTCACCCAACTGGCCGCCGGACTCTACGATCTGTCGGTGCAAACCGGCCAGGAGGGAATCGAGTTCGTCAAGGACGCGGCGCGGCCGAAGCTCACCGAGGCGGTCTGCCAGATCTGCGGCGAAAAGATCGAGGACGACGTGGTCTTCTGCCGCCGCTGCCGAACGCCGCATCACCGCGATTGCTGGCACTACTACGGGGCCTGCTCGACCTACGGCTGTCGGGAGACGAAGTACCTGCGCCCGGCGTCGAAACGCGCCAAGCGGGCGCAAAAAAAGATACAACAATAGGCACCCCTTGTACTCAAGGTACCCGTGTGCCACGGCCAAGCCTGTTTGGCCGTGCCTTGTCTCTTACTGCTGGACCGCTGGTTCCCAAGCTTCAGCTTGGGAACCAGAACGACAAAACATGAGGTTGTCACTCGACGGCACCCGCCTTTCCGCAACTGAAACGACCTAATTCAAGGAGACCCAGATGAACACTTCAGGACACCTGGCTGCAAGAGCCTTGCTCACGGCCGCAGTGCTGCTTGCTTGCTGCCGTGAACCACTCCGGGCGCGAGAGGAGCCCAGAACCCCAAAGGGCACGGAGCTTTGGGACCTGGCCAAGTCCAAGCAGCAGACCCACCGCTTCTCCACGCTCTTCTCGGCACAGCAGGTACGCGACCACCTCGGCGACGCAGAAAGGCTCGCCGCGGCCGTCGACTGGTGCAAGCGAACGGCCCTCACCAAGGTCTACATCGAGTCCTTCCGCGACGGCTATCAGGCCCGGCGCGACACCCTGCAAAAGGCCAAGCAGCGATTTCTCGCCGCCGGCTTCCAGGTCTCGGGGTGCGTGACCACCACCAGGATTGGAAAACGTTCGACCGGCTGGACGGGCATCTCCTGCTATACCGACCAGCCCACTCAGGAAAAGATCCAGAAAATCTTCGAGTACACGGCAGGTCTATTCGACGAAATCATGATCGACGACTTCTGGTTTACCGACTGCACCTGTCCCCAATGCGACGCCGCCCGGAAAGCCAACACCGTAACCGTCGGCCGGAAGACCTATCCGGTCGCCAGCGACACCTGGGAAGACTACCACTGCGAGCTGATGGTCCGCCTCTCGCGCGATCGGGTCCTGGCTGCCGCCAAGCGGGTCAACCCCAAGACCCGGCTGATCATCAAGTATCCCCAGTGGTACGATCGGTTCCACGAGCGCGGCTACGAGGTCGTCCGCGAGTCGCAGGATTTCGACCGCATCTGGGTGGGCACCGAAACCCGCAACTACGACGACGCCCGCTGGGGCGGCACCGCGCAGTACGGGGCCTATTTCATCATGCGCTGGCTGGGCGGCCTCGGCGGGCCGAAATGCGGCGGCGGATGGTACGACCCCTACGGCACCACCCAGCAAACCTACCTCGAGCAGGCCCGGCAGACCGTCCTGGCCGGGGCCCGAGAGTCGCTGCTGTTCTGCTACGGGTCACTGCTGCGGGAGACGGGACCGAAGAATATCGAGGCCCTAAGGGCCGAAATCCCCGAGCTGCTGGCCGTGGCCGAGCAGGTCGGCCGGCGGAAGATCGTGGGCATCGCCGCCTACAAACCGCCTAACAGCCATCCCCAGAAGGAGCCCCGGGTGTTCGACTTCGTCGGCATGATGGGCCTGCCCCTGGTCCCCTGTCACGAGTTTCCCACCGACGCCAAGGCCGCTTTCTTCTCCGTTCATGCCCTGAAGGACGCGGACCTGGTCCAGAGACTCTCTGCATTCATCGCGGCCGGCAAGCCGGTACTGATTACCGACGGCCTGGCCGAGCAGTTCAACGGCAAACTGAAACTCGACGCCCCCAACGTCCGCGTGCTACCGGTCGGCGGGGATCCCAAGTCGCTGCTGAAACTCCCCCAGGCCGAACTCGACGCCATCCGCCGCCCGCTCTTGCACCCACTTGGCCGTTCCTTCCAGGCGCCCAGCAAAGTGGCCCTCTACCTGTTCCAAGACAGAAGCTACGTGATCGAGAACTTCAACGACCAACCGGCCACCGTCGAGCTCGACGGCACCTCACAAACGGTCCAGCCCCGTAGCTGGATCTACTGCTGGAAATCAGCAGACACACGCTAACCCGTAGGCTGAGGCAGATCCGCGGATCCGTCGGGGACGAGTAGTGTTGCACGCCGCTGGCGCGCTGCATCTGGGGCCGTTTGGGGCATCCGAATAGCAGCAATAAGGCGAGCGGCAGGAAAAGGTTTACCGTGTAGGTCGGATTGGTAATCCGACCGGGACGGAATGCCATTCCGTCCTACTGTAATCCCATTCCATCCTACGGGTAAGTTGCCTTCTTCCGCTCGCCCAACAAGACGACAACCCCAATCCGACGGTAAATCCCTTCCCGCCGCTCGCCTAACGCCGTGCAATACTCTCGCCCACAACGCGCGAATCAGATAGTGCCGATCTGGCCTCTGTATTGCGACAACTTTCTTAACCTGCAAGGAGGGGTTCATGGCCGCGCCAAAGCGGGGGTTCACCCTTATCGAAGTTCTGGTGGTCATTGGGGTTATCGGCATGCTGGTCGCGCTGTTGCTCCCCGCTGTCCAGTCAGCCAGGGAGGCTGCCCGCCGCGCCCAGTGTCTGAATAATCTCAAGCAGACCGGCCTCGCGGTGCTCAACTATCAGACTGTCAACTCAGCGTTTCCCCCGAGTTTTTGCATACGGCCGGGAACGACGCTGGGCACCAACAACGGATCATGGTCGATTCATGGCCGGATACTACCCTACCTAGAACAAGGCAGCGCTTACAAGAGAATCCGGCTGGACGTCCCCTGGGACGCACAACTGGATACCGGTGTGCCGACGATGCGCACCCCAACCTACATCTGCCCGAGTGAAGTCAATGATATGGTTCGGGTGGATGCGAGCGGCAGTCCGCTCACATATCCGCAGAACTACGGGTTCAACTTCGGGACCTGGCTTGTGTATAATCCCGCGACGGGGCAAGGTGGGGACGGGGCCTTCCATGTGAACAGCAACCTGGGCCCGGCAAGTTTCACGGACGGAATGACCAACACCCTGTG
Organism: uncultured Planctomycetaceae bacterium; assembly: GCA_964618095.1. Classification (GTDB taxonomy): domain Bacteria; phylum Planctomycetota; class Planctomycetia; order Pirellulales; family Thermoguttaceae; genus CAZUAM01. The sequence continues at coordinate 7,586 of CAZUAM010000098.1, forward strand.
TGCCGCCGAAGTCAAGGCGTTCACTTCTTATTTCCGTAACACCGCCGATCCGGGACCGAACGCGCCCGTATCGCCCACAATGCTGGCCCCGTTCGCGAGTGGGGCACAGTTCAAACTAGGCCCAAAGGTTAACGACAACACGGGGCACACGGAATGGGGAGATGGCCGTGTGCATCACAGCGGTATCACCACGGTTTTCACGCCCAATACGTTCGTGGCATATCAACACCGTGACGGCCAGACATATGACATCGACTATAATTCGCAGCAGGAAGGCCGAAGCGCTACGCAGCCCAGCTATGCAGCCGTGACAGCGCGGAGCTATCACCCTGGAATCGTGCAAGTGCTCTTCATGGACGGTTCGGCGCGGCCCGTCAATAACACCATCACTCTCCAAGTCTGGAGGGCGTTAGGAACACGATCGGGACGAGAGGTTTACACGTCCTCCGGAATTCGGTAGTGCCCCCGCCCGGCGGCCTTCAGATACTGGTTGGCCTCGTCGTTGCCGACGAACTTCTCCGTCTTGCCGTCGAAGGTGAGCTTCTGGTTGCCCGTGCGGTAGGCGATCGTGGCCAGGTGCTCCAGGCTGGCGCTGAGGTGGCCCTGGAGGATGTTGGCCTTGGGCTCTCGGCGGGTGCGTATGCAATCGACGAAGTCCTCGATTGCCTGCGGGTCGCACCAGCGGCCCGACTGGCCGGCTACGACCTCACCGCCGGCGACCACCGCCTGCCAGCCGTTGCCGTGCCGGCCCAGGTACATCAACTGCTCGGTGCCGTAGATCTCCACCCGCGTCGCGTCCAAGGGCCAGTAGGGAAACTTGTCGCCGTAGCGGATGTCGGTTCCGGCCTTCCTGGTGTATTTCGAGAAACCGGTCTGGTGGAGCGTCATGGCCAGGTTGTCGAACTCGTAGGTCACCGCCTGGCAGTCGGGCATCTCGCCGCCGTCGTCATATTGCCAGCGGCCCCCGTAACAGTTGACCGCCTTCGGGTGCGGCGGGTCGCCGATGGCCATCCGTGCTATGTCGATGCTGTGAATCGCGTCGGAGAGGTTGCCCCCGGAATAGTCCCAGTAACCGTACCACTGGCGGTGACGGTGCGGGCTGTAGGGCTTCTCGGGCGCCGGGCCCAGCCACAGGTCCCAGTCCAGCCCCTTGGGCTTTTCGCGCTGCGGCATCGGCCGGATCGGATAGCCGCCGTAGACCAGGTTCGGCTGCATGAAGAAGACCTTCACCAGGAAGACCTTGCCCAGCTTTCCGTCGCGGATGTACTGCCGTGCGGTCGCCACATAGTCGGCGGTGCGGGATTGGGTGCCCGCCTGGACCACCCGCTTGTAGCGTCGGGCGGCCTCGACCATCTTGCGTCCTTCCTCCACCTTCCGCGAGATGCACTTCTCCACGTAGACGTCCTTGCCCGCCCGGCAGGCCCAGATCGTGGCCAGGGCGTGCCACTGTTCGGGCGTGGCCACCACCACCGCGTCCACGTTCTTGTCGTCCAGCGCCGCTCGCATGTCCTTGACGTGCTTCGGCGTCGAACCCTGGATCTTTTCCAGCTCGCCGGCGAACCCGGCGCTGCGACCCTCGTCGGCGTCGCAGACGTACTTGCAGTGGACGTCCGGCCGGGCGGCCATCTGCCGCATCAGCCCCTTCCCCCGCCCGCCGGCCCCGATCAAGGCCAGCACGACCTTCTGATTGGCCGATTCCGCCCGGCCCACCGCCGGCAGCGAGGCCGCCGCCGCCAGTCCCGCCGCACCGCTGACCGACTTGCCCACGAAGCTCCTGCGCGTGATCTCCGACATGACGTTTCTCCTGATTTCTCGATGAATGATGCGTTCGACTTTGCTGCCACTGCCCACAAAAGAACCGGGCAGGCGCCCTGGAGGCAGGCCGCCGGCTCACCCTCGGTGCAGTCTACTACGTCCAGAACCCCCGGTCCAGCATCCGGTAGTTGATCGCCTCGTTCAGGTCCGCCGCTTGGACCGAATTGGGGAATCGGAGGCGGATTGTCAAGTGTCAAGAGTCGACCTCGATTCCCTCGATTCATTCGCGTGGGCTGTCAGGTCCCGAAATCCCGGTCCAGCATCCGGTAGTTGATCGCCTTATTCAGGAGCGCCGCTCGGACCGAATTGGGGAATCGGAGGCAGGTTGTCAAGTGTCAAGAGTTGACCCCGGTTCCGGTGGCCGCTTCATGCATCCGGAGAATGAAGTTGTGGCCGGGCCGGAAATCCCACTTCTGGATAAGGACGGTGTAGCCGTTTGCCTCAAGCTGCCAGGCAATCCACACGGCGGCCTTTTCATCAACCCCGGTATAGCTGATGAAGAAATCGATAGGCTCGAGCCTAACAGATTCCCGTGTGCCGTCCATCGCGCACCATTCGTGCTACGTGGCTGGGAAGACGCGTTCACGGAGTTTAAATTTGCGTGCTATTTGTCATTCGTGCGATCCGTCACGTCCAAAAATCCCGGTCCAGCATCCGGTAGTTGATCGCCTCGTTCAGGTGCGTCGGCTGGATGGTCTCGCTGGAGTCGAGGTCGGCGATGGTGCGCGCGGTGCGGAGGATCTTGTCGTGGGCCCGGGCCGAAAGGCCCATCTCGGTCATCGAGGCTTTTAGCAGGTTGCGGCCCTCGTCATCGAGCCGGCAGAACTGCCGGGTCTGCCGGTGCGTCATGTCGGCGTTGTGGCGGGTGGCCACGCCCCGGAAACGGGCCGCCTGGCTCCGCCGGGCAAGGATCACCTGCTCACGCATCTCCGCGCTCGAGGTGCCGCCCGCCCCGCCCGATAGCTCGCGAAACGGCACCGCCGGAACCTCGATGTGGATGTCGATCCGGTCCAGCAGCGGCCCGCTAATCTTACTCATGTACCGTTCAATCTGCGGCGGCGTGCAGTGGCAGCTCCGGCGCGAGTCGCCGCGATAGCCGCAGGGGCAGGGGTTCAACGCGGCGATCAACATGAAGTTGGCCGGAAACGTGGTGCTGTTTAGCGCCCGCGAAATCGTCACCGTGCCGTCTTCCAGCGGCTGCCGCAAGACCTCCAGCGTGCGGCGGTTGAACTCCGGCAGCTCGTCCAGAAACAGCACGCCGTTGTGGGCCAGGCTGATCTCGCCGGGCGTAGGCGTGGAGCCGCCGCCCACCAGGCCCGCGTCGCTGATCGTGTGATGCGGCGGGCGGAAGGGGCGGGTGGCCAACAGCGGCTGCCCCGGCTCGAGCCGACCCACGGCGCTGTAGATCCGCGTGGTCTCGATCGACTCTTCGGGCGTCAGATCGGGCAGGATGGTGGGCACCCGCTTGGCCAGCATCGTCTTGCCCGAGCCCGGCGGACCCACCATCAGGATATTGTGGCCGCCGGCGGCCGAGACGGCCATCGCCCGCTTGGCCACCTCCTGGCCCCGCACGTCGGAGAAATCGACGTCGTAGGTGGACAGATCCCGGAAGAGGTCATCCAGCCGCGAGGGAGTAGGCTCGATCTGGATTTCACCGCTGAGGAACCCCACGGCCTGGGAGAGGCTGGAGACGGGGATCACTTCAATCCCTTCGACGACCGCCGCCTCGGCCGCGCTGTCGCCGGGAACCAACATCCCCCGCATCCCCTCTTGGTTGGCCGCGGTGATGGCCATCGACAGCGCGCCCTTGGCCGGCCGGGTGGTGCCGTCCAAGGCCAGTTCGCCGACCACGGCGTAGCGGTCCAACAGCTCGGAGGCGATCTGGCCGCTGCCGGTGAGTGTCCCCAAGGCAATCGGCAGGTCGAACGAGGCGGCGTCTTTGGGCAGATCGGCCGGGGCCAGATTGATCACCACCCGGTTTTGCGGCCGCTGGAACCCGGAGTTGACCATCGCCCGTTCGACCCGATGGGTGCTCTCCCTGACGGCCGCCTCGGGCAGCCCGACCAGCACGGTCTTGGGCAGCCCGCTGGGCGAGACGTCCACCTCGACCTCCACCGGCAAGGCGTCGATCCCCAGCAGCGAGAAGGTCTTCAGTTTCGCCAGCATGCGTCGATCCAGCTCCCTCTCCCTCGATGTGCTCGAGCGGCCCGGCTGAGCCTGCCCAAGTCTCGCCGAAGTCTGGGAGAGGGTCAGAGTGAGTCATGTGGGTCAGGCCGTGCCCGACCCAACCGGCGTCGGAAGATTTGCACTCTCCCACGTGAGCTGTTAGCCTACCATCGACGGCCCCACGACACCAGCACCCGAATCTGGCAGGCAGAGCCTGCCCCGCCCGGCTTCGATCCGTTGTTACTCCTGACTGTGTCGGACGTTACGTCGATCGGGAGTGAACATTGCTCGGACCCGTCCAGCACACCCTCGTTCCCACGCTCTGCGTGGGAACGCACTGCTCGGACGCTCCGCGCTCGTAAGGCGGAATTCACTGTGGCGCAGCGGTTTACGTTGATGCCAGGACGCGGAGCATCCCATCGTCCGTTACGACGCAGAACGTCGTAACGAGGTCTGCGGACGGGTTGGACGAATGTTTACGATGGGCAAAACGATACAGTAGAATTGGAAAGTACAGTCAGAGCAGGTCCGGTTGCACGGACTTCCGAGCATCCGGCCGCAAACCGGTGGACGGCGCCAATCACGTTTGTGCTGTGTGGGTGAAGACTCTTCCGATCGGCTTCGAGAGCCCGTCGTTGGCGTATCGGCGCCCCCGCACCTTGCTTGGCGTGTGGATGAGCGATCGAGGTTCTTCGAGATGATACGCAGCAGGAGAAGCGTTGTGAGAGGCCGAGGCGTGCGGTACGTGGTGGTAGTTGCGGGACTGCTGTTCGTGGGCGCTCTTGTCGCGCTGCTGGCCAGCCTGTTCAAAGGCGACGTGCGCCCCGAGGACACCATCCTGGCAGCGTATCGGGCGGGAGGGGAATACGGTGCCTTGGAAATTGCCTACCCCTTTGACGAGACGCTCTTTCCCCCGGAAATCGTCGCGCCGACGTTTCGCTGGAAGGACGAACGCGCCGAGGCCGACACGTGGCTGGTCTCGATCGAGTTCTCCGACGGCAAACCCCCGATGAACTTTCTCAGTGACACCACGCAGTGGACACCCTCACGCGAACAGTGGGAGACCATCAAGGCCCGCTCCCTGGAAAGGGACGCGAAGGTCAGCATTGTGGGCGTCGCGCAGTCTGCTCCGGAAAGGGTCCTTTCGGCGGCCGTCGTCACTATCAGCACTTCCCGGGACGAGGTCGGTGCGCCGCTGTTCTACCGCGAAGTCAACTTGCCCTTTATCGAGGCGGTCAGGGACCCCTCGAAGATCCGCTGGCGGTTTGGGACCGTCTCGTCGCCACAGCGACCCCCGATCGTGCTGGAAGGGCTGCCGGTTTGCGGGAACTGCCATTCGTTTTCCGGCGACGGCACGGTCCTGGGGATGGACGTCGATTACGCCAATGACAAGGGCTCCTACGTGATTACCCCCGTCGCAGAAGAAATCCTCCTCGCCCGCAGCAAGATCATCACCTGGAGCCAGTACAAGAGGGAAGACAAGGAGCAGACTTTCGGTCTGTTGTCTCAGGTCTCCCCCAACGGCAAGCACGTGGTGAGCACGGTCAAGGACCTGTCGGTCTTTGTTCCCAAACGGGACTTCACGTTTTCGCAGCTCTTTTTTCCGATCAAGGGTATTCTGGCCGTGCACAACCGGGAGACGCAGACGTTCCGGGCGTTACCCGGAGCCGACGACAAGCGGTTCGTGCAGAGCAATCCGACCTGGAGCCCGGACGGGGAGACCATCATCTTTGCCAGGAGCAAGGTGCACCATCTGAAAACTGCCGGCCACAGGAAGTCCGTGCTGCTGACCGAGGAGGAGTGCTACGAATTCCTCAAGGAAGGAAAGATCTTTCGCTACGACCTCTACCGAATTCCGTTTAACGGCGGCAACGGTGGCAAGGCCGAGCCGCTGGAAGGGGCCTCCCGGAACGGCATGAGCAACTACTTTGCCAAATACTCGCCGGACGGCAAGTGGATCGTGTTCTGCAAGGCCAACAGCTACATGCTGTTGCAGCCGGATAGTGAACTGTACATCATGCCGGCGGGGGGCGGGAAGGCCAGGCGAATGCGCTGCAATACCGGCCGGATGAACTCCTGGCACAGTTGGTCGCCCAACGGAAAGTGGCTGGTCTTCTCTTCCAAGCTCAACGGTCCTTACACCCAGCTCTTTCTGACCCACGTTGACCAACAAGGGCGGAGCACGCCTCCCGTTCTGCTGTCGCACTTGACCGCCCCGGACCGGGCGGCCAACATTCCGGAGTTCGTCAACGCCAAGCCCCACGCAATTCAGAGAATCCGCGAGCAATTCCTCGATGACGTGTCCTTCCGCAGAGCGGCACGCGAGTTCGTCAAGGCCGGTGATCTTGACGGCGCAATCCGGCAATGCCGCAGGTCCCTTCAGTTGAATCCCAACGATCCGAAGCTGCACTTCGGCTTCGCACTCCTCCTGTTCAAGAGAGGCGTCCTCGAGGAGGCCAGAGTGCACTTCGCCAGGGCGCTGGAGCTCGATCCTGAAAACAAGAATGCCCTCCGCTGCTTACGCGCCGTCCTGGAAGAGCAGCAGTGCCGAAAGGCGCTGGAACTCAACCCCCGGGACCCCCAAGCACACTACCGCCTGGCCACCTTCTTGACAAGAATCGGAGAGTTCAAGGAGGCCGTCGCGTATTTCGAGGAAGCCCTGCGTCTGAAGCCCGACTTCCTCGGGGCAATCAACAGCCTGGCCTGGCAGTTGGCCACCTGCCCGAAAGACGGCGTCCGTAACGGGGCCAGGGCGGTCGAACTGGCCGAGCGGGCGTGCAGGGCCACCGGATACGCGATGCCTACACTGATGGATACACTGGCGGCCGCCTATGCCGAAGCTGGCAGATTCCCCGAGGCAGTTGCCGTGGCAACCAAGGCAACGGCACTGGCGGAACCAAGCCAAAAGCCCCTGGCCGAAAAAATCCGCCGGCGTCTCGAACTATACAAAGCCGGCAAGCCGTATAGGCAGCAGATGCAGGGCGGCACGTAGGGCCGGAGTTGACCGTCGCCCGTTCCACCCGATGGGTACTCTCCCGGAGGACCGTCAAAGGGGGCCGGTGGCAAACCGTCTGACCGGAGAGCGGGTCGGTCAGAGGTCTTTGCGCCGGAAATAGCCGACCTGCAATCCGTGGCGCGTTGGATAGAAGGACTTCATGTCTTCGAGCTTCACGAACATCCAGGGACGGGCCGAGGAAGGGCCGTTCTTCGTAAAGAGCACGTCGTCGGCGATGAAGACGGCGGAATGGATTAGTTTCCCTTGACTGTTGACGAACGCGACGACGTCGCCCAAACGGAGATTCCCGTAAATCTGGTAGTAATCCTCTTTCAGCGCGCGGCCAACCTCTTGGATGTCGCAGTACCGATCGTCGGGCTGGTCGGAGAAGAAGTTCAGCGCGGTCCAGTGGCAGTTGTGGCCGTGCCGTGACTTCTCCGCGGAGAAGGCATCGTAGGTGTAAATCCGCCGTCGGGCAAACGGCGGCAGCAGATAGGTAACGTCGATGCGCTGCCCCCTGCCGGTCCTCCGCAGGGACTCCAGGATTGGCCGCACGTCCCGGGCTCTGCCCCCGCGACCCCAATAGTGGACCAGCCCTTCCAGGTCGGCTTCTTCGCTGAACTCAAGTCGGACCAGGAAGGTCGACTCGCGCGACAGTGTCTTGATCAGAAGCACTCGTTCCTCGGGCGACGGCAACGATTCTTCGATCGTCCGCAGATCGGCAAAAAAGAGAAAGCTACCGTATCGGTAGACTAGTGGCTCGGCGAGCTTCCTGGTTTCGGCCGAAAGCGGCGAATCACCGATCCACTCGTCGAAG
>CAZUAM010000099.1:0-15123 GCA_964618095.1 uncultured Planctomycetaceae bacterium
CGTCTACGTGGATACGAAAGGGGTCCAACGGACTTTCCCCAGTGGAAGAAACGTCATGGGTACAGCTCTTACGTGGCCCGACCCAACTTATGAGCCGTTGGTCGACTTCAATCGGGAGATGCGTGTGCAAGGCAAGAGGGGATTATTGTATCCCTCAGCGAGACATTCGAGAGACCTGTGCTTTAGTCTCTTTGAAGACGAATCGGGCCAACTCAGAGGCGACGGATACGTCGTACTTCGCGCGGACCTTTGGCTTATCAACGAAGAGCAGGATTTCTCTCGTATCCCGGTGCCATGCGACCCGTATGAGCATAAGGTGCACCAAACGATTGGATACTATGCTTTCCAGAATGTAACCGCATTTGAAAAGGCAGTCGACGACGGTCTGCTTCATCCTCGGGGCCTTCCTGAGAAAGGATATGTGGACTTCGTTCGACACAAGTATCGAACGTATCCGAGGGAAGCGGTTCGCCCTTGACGACGTCTAACGCAATGCTCGCCAAGCACACCGGTGGCCGAGAGGTGCCGGGCGTGAGCTTCCGCGGGTACCGGGTCACCTCGGGCGAGAAGACGTTGGCGGCCGGTAACGACAATCCCGGCGTGTTGCGTCTGGCCGGCCGTGACCTGGGGATCGCTGCGGCGCTGAGGAACTTTCGCGCGGAGTACCCATCCGGGCTGGCCGGATCGGCAACGCAGCTTCGGTTGGGGCTGTTTCCCGGCGAGTTTGCCGAGCCGTTCTGGCTCGAGCCGGGCCAGCGCAAGAGTTGGGACGTGCGACTGACACTGTTCGCTGGCGAACGGCCGAAGCTCGGAGACCTGCACGCCGAGCACGATAGGCTGCTGATGTTTCGCGTGTCGCCGGCGTGGATGGTCCGAGCCGGTGCCTGGACCACTCCGCTGCCGCTTGTGTCTGCACCGGAGAAGCCGCCCGCACTCGGTTGGGACAAGAGCAAGCTCCGCGGTATCGACGTCGGCTGGGACTGGCACGGCTGGATCAGCAGCTTCAACGCCGGGGGCGGGCACTGGAACCAGAGCACCTGCTTCGGCAAGTGGGTGCTTTTCGGCGACGGGGAGGAGTTCGATCGGGCCGAGGCCCGGGCACTGTGGGCCGCCGACGCCGTGCCCATGCACTTCGACAAAGCCGATCTGCCCACCTTCTGGTTGATGCTGCGGAGCTGGAACTGGCGCGAGAACCGGCTGGTAGGTCAGGCGTTTCCGGGACACTACGACCGCACCGTATGGGGACTGCCCGACAGCGGGCACATGGCCATGTTGATGTGGTTTGAGTATTACTATCTGATCGGCGACATGCGGGCCCGCGAGGCGTGCGACAGCCTGGGCATCCGGGCCCGGGCGTTTTGCTGGCAATACAACCACGACGACAAGCCCGACGGCACCGGGCCGCCACCCCATGCAATCCAGTGGTGCCGGCGACGCGACCCGGACGCCGATCGCACCTTCCGCCTGGCCACGCGTTACCTGGGCTGGCCGCTGTACGACCTGGCCTGCTGGTACGAGCTGACCGGAGACGCACGGCTGGCGGCCGAATGCCGGGACCGTGGCCCGGGCGTTTCGCAACACGGCGCGGATGAGCCCCATCGGGTTTATGGTCCTGCAAATCAACGCCAAGGAGGATCGCAGCGTCTACGGCGGTCAGGGGCCGTTCGAAAGGATGCGATCGCGCTCGGCCAGCCAGTGTTACGCCCATTTCCAGGAAGGGATCATGGCCACGGCCCTGGCCAAGTACTACCGGGAGACCGGCGACGTCGAGGCCCTCGACGCGCTGATCGGCTTTGGCGACCTGATGTGCCACCACTGCATGCTGCGCGACCGCGAAGACAAACGCATCGGCTGGACCTACGCCTTCGGCGATTATTGGGGACCGTACCGGTACTCGGACCTATCTGACGGCCATCGGGCGTCGTTTATGGTTTCCAACTTTCGCGTCACCCAGCCGCTGGGGCAGATATGCCAATTCACCGGGCGCGCCGACTACCTGAACGTCCTGCGAGACGCCGTCGGCACGCTTCCCGAGGTAAACCTCGACGTGGCCGCGGCACACCACGCCGTGCTGCATCCACACTCGGACCGCACACCGCCGGCCGCCGTGACCGATCTGGCCGTTGAATCCCCAGACGACGGCGAGGTTCGACTCACCTGGACTGCGCCGGGCGATGACGGGGTCGAGGGCACGGCCGCCTGGTACCAGGTGAAGTATTCCGCGGCCAGGCTTGTCGAGCGCGTCAGCGGCTGGCCCGATCTGAGCAAACCGCTCCCGGAGGACGCTGACGGGTGGCACCAGCGGGCCCGCGCTTGCAACGCTCGCCAGCGTGCCTTCGGGGCCGCCGAGAACCTCGACGGCGAGCCGGCGCCGGCGGCTGCCGGCACGAGCCAGTCGCTTGCCGTAACCGGCCTATCCCCCGGCGTCTACTACTTCGCCTTGAAGACCTGGGACGAGGGTCCCAACGTCAGCGAGCTCTCCAACGTGGTGCAGCCCGACGTGAGGTAGGCTCTCCTTGGGGGCGAGTTGCCTGCCATGCTGCACACGCAGCCGGCTTCTTGTCCGAGGTCGGCACCAACCTCGAAGCGCTACGGCATCCACTTTCGTCCATGGCAGATCAGGACGATTCGCCTACGGCGTCAACGGTAACTGGGGCATGGGACGGTGGATAGCACACCCTACGGTTGCATAGTAATCGGGTAAGATGGCCCTGCGAGGCCGTCTTTTTCAGGGTGAATGCGATATCCTGTCACATCGTCCAAACTTGACGAAAAGTGAACCGTGCGGACACGCCAACACTTGACGCCGGCCCAGCGATCGACGGCCTCGGAGGGCCATCGTACGAATGATTTCTGCAACGCTGGGGTACACTGTCTTGGTCTTGGATCGACTTTCTCTCGACGCTTGAAATGCTCAACCGGTCAGTGTAGTATTGCGTTCTCCTGGGAGGCAGCCCTCGCATGTCTGCGGGCTCTCACCGACTGTTCGGCAACCGATCAACCGTGAGATCGAAAGGAAGAGACCATGACGCGGATCATTTCCTCGCTCTGTGTGCTGATCGCTATTGCCTCGTCGGCAATGGCTGCCGGCTCCGATTGGCCCGGCTGGCTGGGACCCAACCGCGACGGGAAATCTCGCGACACCGGGCTGCTGAAGCAATGGCCGGCCGAAGGGCCAAGGCTGCTTTGGAAGGTTGACGGTATCGGCGTCGGCTTCTCCAGCGTTGCCGTTACGGGAGGCAAGGTCTACATTTCCGGCGACCGCGACGGCAAGTTGACGATCTCTGCGTTCGATCTCGACGGCAAGCCGCTCTGGGAGACCGACCACAGCCAAGGCCGTGGCGGGCCCGACGGCTCCCGCTCCACGCCGGTGATCGACAGCGGGAATCTCTACCTCCTGGGCGGCCACGGGCTGATCGGCTGTTACGATGCCGCCGGCGGCCAGCAGAAGTGGTCCCGCACGGCCAAGGAGTTCGGCGGGTCTCCCGGCGGATGGGGCTATGCCGAGTCGGCGCTGATCTACAAGAACATGGCCGTCTTCAAGCCCGGCGGCAAGAGCTGTATCGTCGCCCTGGACAAGGCCAACGGCGAGACCCTCTGGAAGAGCACCGGTTTCGACGCCGGGCCGGAGTATAGCTCCTGCATCGCCGTGACCTTCCAGGGCCGGCCGATGATCGTGACCGGGACCAACCGGGGGATCTTGGCCGTCGATGCCGACAACGGCAATCTGCTTTGGTCAAACGACTTCTCGGCGGGCAATACGGCCAACTGTCCGACCCCTGCGTACGCTGACGGCTATATCTTCTGGGCCAACGGCTATGGCAAGGGCGGTATCTGCCTGAAGCTGAACGGACAGGACGGAAAGGTCGCGGCCGACGTGGCCTGGACCACTCGGGATATGGTCTGCCACCACGGCGGCTACGTGATCCACCAGCGCCACATCTACGGCAACCACGGCGGACGGCTCTACCTCCGTTACGACACGAACCTGTACTGTTTCGACGTGAAGCGGTCCGGTTAGCACGTCCTGAGGCAACAAGCGAACGATTTCCTTGACGAGGATTTGCGGGGCGACGACAATACCAGTTGAACGAAAGGGAGGTGGATCGTCGTGAACTACGTGATCAACTGTGCAATTCTGGCAGCGGCTTTGATCCTGATTGGCCCTGCCGTATTCGCGAGCCCGCCTGCGGAGCCGCTCTCGAGAAATCGGACAAAGCCCGCTGGCTTCCGAGTCCCCGCCATGTGGGACTACAGTGCCCCGTTGATTGCTCCCGAGAAGCGTGACCGTGATCCCAGCCGGGCCCAGAAGGATCCCACCGTGGTCTTCTACGGAGGGAAGTGTCACGTTTTTATGACCGTCAAGCTCCCGGGCAGATCGGCCATCGAGTACTGCTCGTTCGAGAGATGGGAAGACGCCGACCGGTCCCGGCGCACGATCCTGAAGGTCAGCGATAGCAACTACTACTGCGCCCCGCAGGTCTTCTACTTCGCGCCGCACAAGAGATGGTACTTGATCTACCAGATGGGTGTGCCTGGGGCAAAATTCATGTGGGTCGCCTATTCCACCACAAGCACGGTCGCCGACCCCGGCTCGTGGACGCGAGCCAGGCCGATTTTGGACGGCGGGGAGAAGGACCCGCGCAAGGTCGGAGGGCTCGATTACTGGATCATCTGCGACGCCGAGCGCGCCTACCTGTTCCTCACCAGTCTGAACGGCAAGATGTGGCGGCTGTGGACGAACCTGGAGGATTTCCCGAAGGGTTTCGACCATTGCGAACTTGCTCTTCAGGCCGCGGTCTTCGAGGCCAGCCATACCTACAGGCTCAAAGGCACGGACAAGTATCTGACGATCATCGAGGAGAACGGTCGGCGGTACTACAAGGCCTATCTGGCCGACCGCCTCGACGGCCAGTGGACCCCCGTCGCCGACACGGCGGAAAAACCTTTCGCCGGGTGGAAGAACATCCGCCCGGCCCGCGGCGTGGAGCCCTGGACCGACAACGTCAGCCACGGGGAGCTCATCCGCGACGGATACGATCAGACATTGACGGTCGATCCGGGCAACCTGAGGCTCCTCTTTCAGGGCATGTTGGACAAGCACAAGGCCGGGCAAAGTTACGGCCAGTTTCAATGGCGGATCGGCATCCTAACGCCGGCCGCGGAAAGGTAACCAGCACAAAGAGAGTGCGTGTGCATACCCGCGCCGAGGACCAATGGCTCAACGTGACCTACTACGAGCCGGCAGACGGCAAATGGGTCGAGCAGCGTCCGGCCCCCGAGGGCTTCCGAGCCGACAAGCCGTTTCCGACCAAGGCGGTCGCCACGCAGTCTGCCAAGGAGGCCTACGACCTGGTGCTCGCCCGCGCCGGGGCCAGGGTACGCGACGCGGACGACCTGCGGATCATCGAGGAGGTGAAGGCACGCGCCGCGAGCCTCCAGACGCAGGCCTCCAGATCTGCGTCGGTTCTGGCTGGGAGTCTCGGCGCGAGGTTGAGTCTCCAGATGTAGCCAGTGCCGTCGGGATGGTACAATGGGCCCCATCGCCGGGCAGATCGGGCTGCTGCGATGCAAGTCAGCGGTGGGGAAGTGTGCTATGCCAACTGTCCAGATCGAAGCCGTAAACTCCTCCCGTCATGTACCGCCGGGCAAAATGGAGGATCATCCATGGGATCGAGAATCTCGCAAATCTTGACGATTATTGCCGCACTTCTTCCAGCAGGGCTGTCGCCGACGGCGGCCGAACCGCCGGATTGGGAAGACCCCAAGGTGTTCGCCGTAGGCAAGGAGCTGGCCCATACGACGATGACCGTGTACGCCGACGTGGAATCGGCTCGGCGAGCCGACGCCGAGGCCTCGCCCTACTTTCGGTCGCTGGACGGAGCCTGGAAATTCCATTGGGCGCCCAACCCGGCCAGCCGCCCGAAGGACTTCTGGCAAATCGATTTCGACGACAGCCGCTGGGATGAGCTTGCGGTGCCCGGCAACTGGCAGATGCACGGGTACGGCATCCCCGTGTACACCAATATCACCTACCCGTTTCACAACGACCCGCCGCGCGTGATGGGAGAGCCTCCTCGAAACTACACAAATAGCCGGTGGCGCAACCAGGTCGGCTCGTACCGGCGGACGTTCGAGGTGCCCCGAGCATGGAGCGGCCGGCAGGTGTTCTTGCAGTTCGACGGGGTCGACTCGGCCTTCTATCTCTGGCTGAACGGGCGGAAAGTTGGCTACAGTCAAGGCAGCCGGACGCCGGCCGTGTTTAACGTCACCAAGCACCTCCGCGACGGCGAAAACCTGGTGGCCGTCGAGGTCTACCAGCACTGCGACGGCAGCTACTTGGAGGATCAGGACTTCTGGCGCCTAAGCGGAATCTTCCGCCGCGTCTACCTCTGGTCGGCAGACGACCTCCACGTTCGCGACTTCTTCATTACGACCGATCTCGACGAGCAATTCCGCGACGCCACGTTGAAAGTCAATGCGGAGATCGTCAACTACACCGTCCAGACCGTCAAATGCGGACTATCGGCACGGCTGTTCGACGCCGCCGGCAAACCGGTAGCGGCGGTCCGCACCGACTCAGTCAAAGTGCCGGCAAACGCTACTGCTGATGCGAACCTCGCGCTGACACTAACCAACCCGGCCAAATGGACCGCCGAAACTCCCAATCTGTACAAGCTCGTCCTGACTCTCACGGACGCGGCCGGGCAGGTCATCGAAGCCACCAGCCATCACGTGGGTTTCCGCGAGGTCGAGATTCGCGGTGGTCAGCTTCTGCTCAACGGGCAGCCGATCCTCCTCAAGGGTGTCAATCGGCACGAGCACGACCCGACCACCGGCCACACGGTTTCACCGGCGTCGATGATCCGCGACATTCGGCTGATGAAGCGATTCAACGTCAACACGGTTCGGACCAGCCACTATCCGAACGACCCCCGTTGGTACGACTTGTGCGATCGGTACGGCTTATACGTGATCGACGAGGCGAATGTCGAGTCGCACGGAGCCCGCCATCTGGCCGCCGACCCCCAGTGGCGCGACGCCCATCTCGATCGCACGATCCGCATGGTTGAGCGAGACAAGAACCATCCTTCGGTGATCCTTTGGTCGCTGGGCAATGAAGCGGGTGACGGCAGCAACTTTGCAGCCACCTCGAGTTGGGTCCGCCGGCGAGATCCCTCCCGGCCGGTACACTACGAGCAGGCCGGCACGGGGGAAAACACCGACGTTGTCTGCTGGATGTACCCGACGATCGAAACCATCGTCAACTATGCCAAGTCGAACCCGTCGCGACCTTTGATCATGTGCGAATACGCGCACGCGATGGGCAACAGCGTCGGCAACTTGCAGGACTACTGGGACGCCATCGAGGAGTATCCTGCGCTACAGGGCGGCTCGATCTGGGATTGGGTCGATCAGGCCCTCTGGAAAGACGTGCCGAAGCAGCGGCTGGCCCGCGTGCGGGATCAGGCCCGCGGCGCTATGGGATCGGTTGTCTCGGGACGGATCGGCGACGACGGCCTGACCGGGGCGGTCGCGGTCGACGACGACGAGGCGTTCGATTTGACCGGCCCCCTGACGCTCGAGGTCGAACTCAGGGGCAACCGATCGCCGTCGGAGTACAGTCCGTTGATCTCCAAGGGCGATCATCAATACCTGTTGCGGCTCGACTCGGGCGGCGTGGCCTTCGTGCTGCACAGCGGCAAGTGGTTCAGCATCCGAACCGATGCGTACGCCGAAGCGGGGCTGACGCCGGGATGGAACCGCATTGCGGGCGTCTACGACGGCTCCCAGGCGCGGCTCTACGTCAACGGCCGCCAGATCGCCCGGCAGCCGCTTCGCGGTAAGCTCGACTCCAGCGCCTATCCGCTGAACGTCGGCCGCAATTCCGAGGTCACCAGTCGCACCACGTCGCTGCCCATCCGCCGGGCGCGGATCTACGGCCGGGCGCTGAGCCCCGAGGAGATCGCCAACACCGACGCGCGCACCGACGACGCACTGGTGCTGGACGTGGATTTGACCAAAGTCGTTGATTACACGGCCGCGAAAAACCCCCGCGGGGCGAAGCGGTTTCTGGCCTACGGCGGCGATTTCGGCGACCAGCCCAACGACGGTAATTTCTGCTGCAACGGACTGATCCAGGCCGACCGGCGAGTGACGCCGCACCTCTGGGAGGTCAAGAAGGTCTACCGGAACGTCCGCGCCACGCCGGTCAACCTGGGCGCCGGTCTCGTCCGCTTGCACAACAAGCACTTCTTCACCAACCTCGACCGGTTCGAGTGCACCTGGATACTGCGGGGCGACGGTCGGCCGGCCCAGTCGGGCTCGCTCGGCCGCATCAATCTGCCGCCGCAGCAGGCCAAAGACGTTCGGGTCGACTTCTCCATGCCCCGCAAGCCGGGCGAGTTGCTCTTGAGCCTCTATTTCAAGCTCCCCGAACAAACGATTTGGGCGTCGGCGGGTCACGTCGTCGCCTGGGATCAGCTCTCCCTGGGCGAGGCTAGGACGCTGCCGAAGCTGCCGGGGCCCGACGGCCTGCCGCCGCTGAGACTGGCTGGCGGCGAGGATGTGTACACGGTCGACGGCGAGAGCTTCTCGCTTCAGATCGATCGCCGCAACGCGGCCATCGTTTCGCTGAAGGTCGACGAGCAGAACTTGCTTGCCGAACCGCTGGTTCCCAATTTCTGGAAGGCCCCGAACGACAACCAGTATCGCAACAACTATCTCGGCCGCCTCGGCCCGTGGCGTCATGCTGCTGCCCGACGCAAACTGATCTCGATCAAGACGCAGCGCCAAAGCGAGGGCCACGTCCGGCTGACCGCCGACATGAAGCTGCCGGTCAAAGATGCGGACTACCGGCTCCTCTACGATATCTTCGGCAACGGCAAGGTGTTGGTCACGGCCGAGTACCGTCCCGACCCCGGCGCGACGATGCCCCTGATGCCGCGGGTCGGCATGACCCTGGCCGTACCGCAGCGATACAACCAGGTACGCTGGTACGGCCGCGGCCCGCACTCGAGCTACTCCGATCGCAAGACGGGCGCCGAGATCGGGCTCTACAGGAATTCGGTCGACGGCATGGTCTTCCCCTACGTTCGCCCTCAGGACAACGGCAACCGGACCGACACCCGCTGGTTCTCCGTCACAGACGAGCGCGGCCACGGCCTGCGGATTGCCGCGGTGGACAAGCCGCTGAGCTTCAGCACGTGGCCCTACACAGTTGAGGACCTGCGGCAGGCCGACCACGACTACGAGCTACCCCGCCGCCCGTTCAACACGATCTTCGTCGACCACAAGCTCCACGGCGTCGGCGGCGACAACTCCTGGGGCGCCCGCACCCACCCCCAATACACCCTCCCGGGCAACCGGCCGTACACGCTCAAGTTCGTGATCGAGCCGGTGCGGTAGACGACCGACGGGGGTGCCCCGTACACACTTGACCGGTGGGAGGCCTGCCGGCTGTCCCGGTCCACCGATTACTTTCGCCCCCCTTTCCGGGACACAACTTCCTGTTTCTCCGCCGGTCATGATGGCCTCTGCAACCATGCGGAGGCACCATGTCGAAACACCGCGATTCGTCCCGGATCCCACTTCCGAAAGGCTGGCCAAAGTGCGTTCGGTCAGCCGCAGCGTTGCCGAAGGAAATCTCCGACGCCTATTATCCGGTCTCCGTCCCGATCTGTCTCAAGAGGTCGTCAGAGCGCCTGAATTCTCAGGAGTCCAAGAAATGGACCGAATTCTGGGCCTGCGGCCTCCAACCGATCAATTCCCCATGAAATCGGCTCCGGTCCTGCACGCATCCTGATCCCCTACTACTGGCTGCCCTCCAGGCGGACGTTGTCCACCATCAGCCGGGTGGTCTTGCTGCCGGGCGGGCCGGCGAAGAAGAAGATGTCGTCCACCTTGTGGCCTGCTTTAAGCGGCCCGCCGCGGGTGACCTTCGTGGTGTGCGTCGTCCACTTGCCGGTGGTGGGATGGTTGATCGGGTAGCGGCAGTTGTCGTTGATGTCCAGGTCAAACAGAAAGACCATCAGGAAGTCTGAGCCCTCGACGTAATAATCGAAGCTCAGGTAGGTGGTCTTGGCCATGGCCACGGGCGGCTTTCCGATGCCGAGGCGAATCTTCCGGCCGAAGTGCTCGTCGCGGGTGTGGCCTTCAACGACGTGCTTGTTCGCGGCCGGCGTATCCTTGTCGGTGATGGTCCCGTCCCAGTCGCCTTTGCGCTCGAAGTCTTGGAAAAAGATGGTGCGTCGGGGCGTGTCCTTCCGGGCCGGCTTCTTGGGCAAGACCTTTTCGATCACCTCGGCGTACTTCATCAAGGCCAGGTAGCTCCGCAGCACGTAGCCGTTGTTGCGGAGTCCCTCCGCCGAATAGTCGCCGGCGTATTTCCGGGGATTGGACGGATGCCCTCCGTCGCGGGAAATCAGCGTGGGTACGTCGTAGCCTTTGTATTGGCTGAACTTCTCCATCGCCCCGTCCCAGTCGTCGGGGCGGCGCTTGAGGATTTCGGCGTGGTAGTCGGTCAGGGGAACCTTCAGTTCGCGGGCGATCTTGCGGACCGCCTGGGCGAAGACGGCGGCCTTTTCGGCCAGGCCGTGCCTGGGCGGAGCCGTGCTCAGAATGACGATCGTGCCGTTATCCAGACATTTCTGCACTACTTGCCGCGTCTTGGTTTCATACTCCTGGACCTCAAGACCGCTGAGATCATTCGTGCCGAACATGATCAGCGCGACTTCCGGATTGAGATTCTTCAGCCAGGTGTCCACGTTCTGATGGGCCCAGCGGATGGTCATCTGGCCCTCGTTGCCATATTTGGGGCCCCTGCGATCCCAACAATCCTCGAGCATGTAGCCGCCCACCAGCTCGAAGGCCTTGACCATCTTCGCATCGGCGTTCTTGCGGGAGTGCTGCAACCCGAACCAAAAGGCCCGCGAGACCGTGATCGAGTCGCCGAACAGGGCGAAGGTTCCCTGTTCTCCCTTGAACCTGGCGCGCACCTTTTTCATGGCCGGGACCCAGACGTTGGCCTTGGGCCCGGCGGTTTGAGCCTGTGCAGCCATACATTCAGAGCACAAGGCGGTCAAAAGGCAAGCCGCCGCCAGGGCCGTCAGGACCGGCCCGGCCGTTCGTTTCGCCCGGGCGTGAAAGCAAATTCTTGTCATGGTCGTTACTCCCTTCTACGGGTAGAGTGATTGTGGCCGGAACTTGTGCCCGTATTATTGCGCGGCGGGACAGCCCTTTGCAACCCACGGGCGGGGAGGGATCCTCGACAGGATCACGGATTTCGCGTATCCTGTCGGTGCTGGGGACTATGCGACCCGGGAGAATGATTGCAGGGTGGGCACCATGAAGCCGCGACCAGTGGTCGCGGTTGCGTGGACGCGACCACCGGTCGCGGCTTTATGCACACGGTGCCAACCGATTGAAAGGAGCGACCGTGATGGGTCATCTCACACGACGGCAATTCGTTTGCACGGGGGCAGGCCTTGCCGCGGCCGGGCTCTCGGCGCGGCGGGTGCAGGCGGAGGGCGACGATCAGCCGGCCTGCACACTGGAGAACGACTATCTGCGATACGAGATTTCCCGTAGCGGGCGAAATCTCCACTTCGTGGATAAGCTCGACGGCAAGGACTACTGTACCGGGGGCGGCTCGGCACCGTTTGCAGCAGTCAAGCAGGCGGGCAAACACTTTGAGGCCTCGGCCGTCGCCTTTGCCGACGGACGGCTGACCGTTGACTTCGGCGACTCGGGCGTTCGGGCCGCAGTTCATCCGACTACATACAAACACTATGTAACGTTCGAGGTCGTCTGGTGCCGCGGAAAGGACGTGGAGGAGCTGGTCTTTGCCGACGTCGGCCTTTCGCTAAAGGGGACGCCGGAAGAGCCGTTTGCCGCCTGCGCGTTGGCGCTGAACCTAAAGACGAACGTTCGCGAGCTACCCCGGGCCAGCAGCCGGCTGCGGGCGACGTGCTATCCGCGGTTTGGGCTGGCCGGGGCCAAGGCGGCCCTGATCGGCTGTCCCCAGGAGAAGCTTCGTCTGGTGATGCAGGAAGTGGTCACCGCGGCAAAGGAGCTGCCGCATTCGCCGCTGGGCGGCCCTTGGGCACTGGGTAAGCCCATCAACCAGGGTTCCTACCTGTTCAACTTCGGCGACATGTCGGAGGAAAGGGCCGACGATTGGATCGAGCTGGCCAGGAGCCTGGGCTTCAACCAGATCGACTTCCACGGCGGCAATTCGTTCCGCTTCGGCGACTGCCGGCCGAATCCCAACACGTATCCCAAGGGGTTCGAGAGCCTCAAGGTGGTGGTCGAGAAGCTCCATGCGGCGGATATCGCAGCCGGTTTGCACACCTACGCGTTCTTCATCCACAAGAGCTGCCCCTGGGTAACGCCGGTACCCGATCCCAGGCTCGCCAAGGACGCCACATTCACACTGGCAACCGCCGTTTCCGCCGATGCGGGTTCCGTCCCCGTCGCCGAACCGACCGGGGCCACGTCGACCGTCACCGGCTTCTTCGTCCGCAACAGCGTCACGCTGCAAATCGACGACGAGCTGATTACCTACAGCGGCGTCTCGAAGCAGCCGCCGTACGCCTTTACCGGCTGCAAGCGGGGAGCCTGTGGCACGCGTGCCGCCGAACACAAGCCCGGGACGCGGGTTCATCACCTGAAGGAATGCTTTGGGCTGTTCCTGCCCGACGGCGAGTCCACACTGCTGGCGGAGGTGGCGGCCAGGACGGCGGAGGCCTACAACCGTTGCGGGTTCGACATGATGTATCTCGACGCGCTGGACGGTGAAGACACGCTCGGCGGAGCGGAGTACGGGTGGCACTACGGCTCGAAATACGTTTTCGAGCTCTTCAAGCGGCTGAAGAAGCCGGCCCTGATGGAGATGAGCACCTTCCACCATCATCTCTGGTACGTTCGCTCGCGGTACTGTGCCTGGGACCATCCCAACCGCAGCCACAAGCGTTTCATCGACCTCCACTGCGCGGCCAATGAAGAGAGCCGGCGGATGTTCTTGCCCGGCGAGTTGGGCTGGTGGGCGCTGAAGAGTTGGTCGGGATCCCAAGGCGAGCCCACCTTCACCGACGATATCGAGTATCTGATGGCAAAATGTCTGGGGACCGACACGGGACTTGCCCTGATGGGCATCAACCCGGAAAACGTATCCAAGATACCCGCCCTGCCACGGTTGGCCGACGTCATCAAGCGCTACGAGGAGCTCCGCCACTCGGGCCAAGTTCCCGAGCGGATCAAGGCTGAATTGCGCACCCCCGGCAAGGAGTTTACGCTAATCGGAAGTATACACGACAAGTGGCGTTTTCTGCCGGTCAACCACACCAGGCATCGTATCGAGGGCGTCGGCGGGCCCACGAGCACCTGGCGGGTCGAGAATCCCTTCGCTGCGCAACCCGTACGGCTGCGGATCGAGGCCCTGATGGCGGCCGGTCCGTACGACGCGCCGGAGAACGTCACGCTGGCCGACTTTCGAGACGCGAAGGACTTCACCGTCATCGAGACCGCCCCGGGAGTTACAGCCGAATTGCAGCCGTCAGAGTCAAACGTCAAGTCGGGTCCGGTGAGCGGCCGATTCACCGCCGAGAATTCAAAGCCGTCGCGCGAGGCAACCTGGGCAAAGCTGGAAAAGAAGTACAGCCCACCGAGGAGTATAGCCTCGCACCAGGCGCTGGGGCTTTGGGTTCACGGCGACGGGCAAGGTGAAGTGCTCAACGTGCAGCTTAGGAGCCCACACCACATCAGCCACGGCATCGGCGATCACTATCTTGTCGTCGATTTCACCGGCTGGCGCTACTGGGAGCTGATCGAGCCGGAAGGCAAGCGCTACGCGGACTACCAGTGGCCCTACGGCGGTTTCTATTCGATCTATCGGGAGCGGGTCGATTTCGGCCACGTAGAGACGCTCGGGCTATGGTATAACCATCTCCCACCCAAGGGCAAGGCCACGTGTTACCTCAGCCCGATCAAGGCCCTGCCGCTGGTGCCGACCAGGTTGATCAACCCGGCCGTAACCATCGGCCAAACGACGGTGACGTTTCCCGTAGAGATCGAAAGCGGCTGCTATCTGGAGTTGGGCGCGCCCTCGGACTGCAAGTTGTACGGTCCGCAGGGGCAGTTGATCCGCCCGGTCGACCCACTCGGTGAGATCCCCGTGCTCGCCAGAGGTGCAAACACGGTGAAGTTCCACTGCGGCACGCCCGCGGGCGTCAGTGCCCGGGCTCGAATCTCCGTAATCAGCCACGGTCAACCGCTCTCCTGAGCTGCTTACCAGCGGAAGAACCGGTAGGGGTCGTCCATTTCCTGCGGGACGTCCAGGTAAAAGCCCTCCAGCCAGCGCTGGTCCTTGTCGCCGCTTCTGACTGGGCTTGAGAACCGGTGTAGCAGCGGCGTGGCACCGCTGGTGCCCATGTTCGCCAGCAGGCGCGTGACGGCGAAACTCGCGCGCCGGAACGTCCTCTTCAGACCGAAGTTCTTCTGGTACTCGAACTGCCAGGGCGCTAGTTGGCAGAAGACCACGTTGGCGTCGGAAGCAACGGCAAGGACGCCGTTGCCGACGGCTCGGGCGCCGCCGGAGGGCATCGGAAGCGTGCGCGGGTCGCGGTTGTGCACATCGGCCGGACCGACGCCCACCAACGGCGAACTCGCCCGGGGAGGCGCGAAGTACGCATTGATGTGCTCGGTTTCCTTGAGCGTCACCTTCACCGGCAGAAACGCGTCTGCGTCTTCCTGCGTCGGGCCGATGGCCAGCACGTGTCCGCCCGCCTTCAGGAAAGCGCTGACGGTGCTCTTGTGCGCAGAGAGATCTTTGCCGCCGCCGGGGCCGACGATCAGCACCTGGTCCGTCTCGAGCTGACCGCCGTCGAACGAACCGAGCCGGAGCCCCGTCGCCTCGAGGTGCATCTTCCCCGCCGCTGCGCCAACGTAGACTGCACTGCGTCGTGCGGGCGGCCTCCAGGCACAGACGTACTCCAGAAGGTTTGCGGTCAGGGTATCCGCCGCGGGATCGCGCTGGGTGCGCCGGGTCACGTCCATCTGGCAGAAGAGCACCATCCCTTTGCCCTCGCGGTGCTCCATCAACGGACTATACTGGAGGCTGAAGCC
>CAZUAM010000100.1:0-4811 GCA_964618095.1 uncultured Planctomycetaceae bacterium
CAAGATCGACCTGGGCTACACGGAGATCCGCGCCCCCTTCAGCGGCCGCGTCGGGCGGCAACTGGTGGACCTGGACAACCTCGTCGGCGCCGGCGAGAACACCTTGCTGACGACCATCGAGCAAACCAAACCCATGTACGCCTACTTCGACGTCAACGAGCGGATCGTGCTGAGAATCCAGCGGTTGCGGCGGCAGCGTGGCGGTAATGGGGACAAATTCGAACCGCTGAAGGTCTATCTCGGCCTGGCCGACGAAGAGGGCTACCCACACGAGGGGTTTCTCGACTTCGTCGACAACGCCCTCGACCCCACGACCGGCACGGCACTGGTTCGCGGCGTGTTTCCCAACGACGACGGGCTGCTCTACCCGGGGCTGTTCGTCCGGCTGCGTATACCGGGCGAAACGATTAAGGACGCACTGCTGGTCAACGAGCGGGCCCTGGGTACTGACCTGGAGGGCAAGTATCTGCTCCTGGTCGGCAACGACAACCTCGTGGAGAAGCGCCGCGTGGAGATCGGGCCGCTGATCGACGGCATGAGGGTGATCAGCACGGGCATCTCGGCCGACGAGCGATACATCCTCAAGGGCCTGCAACGTGCACGACCCGAGATGCCCGTCAAACCGGAGGAAGCCCCCGAGTCGGAGGTTGCCCCGCCTCTGCCCGCAAGAGAGCGCGAGCCCGGTGCGGATGAGCCGCCGCAATCGCCGACCGACGGATAAGCCGACTGGACCCGAGAGACCCACAGCCGCGACGGAGAGGTTTTCCAGACATGTTCAGCCGTTTCTTCATCAACCGGCCCATCTTTGCCTGTGTCATCTCGATCGTGATCGTGATCATCGGTGGGATCACGATCCCGTTGCTTCCGGTGGAGCAGACGCCCGACATCACGCCGCCGACGGTGGTGGTGAGCACGACTTATCCGGGCGCAAGTGCCAACGTCGTGGCCGAGACCGTGGCCATCCCCATCGAGGAACAGGTCAACGGCGTGGAGGACATGATCTACATGTCTTCCCGCAGCTCCGACGACGGCTCGTACGAGCTCACCGTCACGTTCGAGGTGGGCACCGACATCGACATGGCCACCGTGCTGGTGCAGAACCGCGTGGCCATTGCCCAGCCCAAGCTGCCCGAAGAAGTCATGCGCGAGGGCGTGAAGACCGAAAAACGCTCTACGAACATGGTGTTGATGGTGAACATGATCTCGCCCGACGGCCGCTTCGACGAGATCAAGATCAGCAACTACGTAGGCCAGAACATCAAGGACGAGCTGGCCCGGGTCCCCGGCGTCGGCAACGTCCAGGTGATGGGGGCCAAAGACTACGGGATGCGGATCTGGCTGGATCCCAACCAGCTCAAGGCCCGCGGCCTGACCACCGACGAAGTGGTGGCCGCGATCCGCGAGCAGAACGTGCAGGTGGCGGCCGGCCAGATCGGTGCGCCGCCCAGCCCTCCGGGCCAGCAATTCCAGTATACGGTCAACACGCTGGGCCGGCTGAGCGAAGTCGAACAGTTCGAGGAGATGATCATCAAGGTCGGCCGGGAGGGCCGCGTGCTGCGGATCCGGGACGTGGCCCGGGTGGAGCTGGGGGCCCAGTCCTACAACTGGAACGTCTCCTTCGCCAGCCAGCCGAAACTGGACGAGCCCCAACCCTCGATTGCCGTGGCCATCTACCAGTTGCCCGGGGCCAACGCCCTGGAGGTGGCCGAAGGTATCAGGGCCAAGATGAAGGAGCTCAAACAGGGGTTTCCCGACGGACTCGATTACAGGATCGCCTACGACACGACGATGTTTGTCCGGGCGTCCATTCAGGAAGTCGTCGAGACCCTGTTCATCGCGGTTATCCTCGTGATCCTTACCGTCTACGTCTTCCTCCAGGACCTCCGCACGACGTTGATTCCCGCCGCCACGATTCCCGTGGCCCTGATCGGGACGTTCGCGGTGATGATGGCCCTGGGGCTGTCGATCAACACGCTCACGCTCTTCGGCCTGGTGCTGGCGATCGGCATCGTGGTCGACGACGCCATCGTGGTGGTCGAGAACACGATGCGGATCATTGATACAGAAGGGCTCTCGGCCAAAGAAGCCACGGCCAAGGCGATGATGGAGGTCACCGGACCGGTGGTCGCCACGACGCTGGTGCTCCTGGCGGTCTTCGTCCCCTGTGCGATGCTCGGGGGGATCACCGGCCGGCTCTACCAGCAGTTTGCCCTCACGATCGCCACGGCCACCGTCTTTTCCTCGATCAACGCCTTGACGCTCAGTCCGGCGTTGTGTGGCGTGCTGCTGCGGCCGACGCCCGAAAAACGAGGCTGGTTCTTCGGCGGCTTCAACCGTGCTTTCGACTGGACCACAAGCGGCTACCGGGGCGTGGTGGGGCTGCTGGTCCGCCGCACCGCGATCACCATGGTGGTGTTCGTCGGCCTGTTGGCGGCGATGGTCTTCGGGTTCGTCAAGCTGCCCACCGGGTTTCTGCCCGACGAGGACCAGGGCTACCTCATCATCAACGCCCAGCTCCCCGACGGCGCCACGTTGGAGCGGACGCAGGAGGTGCTCGACCAGATCAACCAGACGTTGGTCACCACGGACGGCGTCTCCGACGTGATCGCGGTGACCGGCTATTCCGCCCTGGATGCGCTGATCGGATCCAACGCCGGCTGCTTCTTTGTGGTCCTCGACCCTTGGGAGGAGCGGACCGACCGCCAGACGCACGTAATGGGCATCGTCCAGTCGTTGCAGCCGCGGCTGGCCGAGATCCAGGAGGCCACCTGTTTCGCCTTCATCCCCCCGCCGATCACCGGGCTGGGGAACGCCGGCGGATTCGAGTTCCAGTTGCAGGACCGCGGCGGGGGGACGCTGATCGACCTGGAAAACATCGGTAACGATATGGTCGACTCGGGCACCGCCGATCCGGTGCTCAGCCGTATGAACAGCAACCTGCGGGCCAACGTGCCGCAGCTCTACCTGGACGTCGATCGGGTGAAGGCCAAGAAGATGGGGATCCCGCTGGGAAGCATCTTCGGCACGCTTCAGGCATTTCTGGGTAGCGCCTACGTCAACGACTTCAACCTCTCCAGCCGCGTCTACAAGGTGCAGATCCAGGCCGACCAGAAGTTCCGCAGCCGGGTGAAGGACGTGGAACGGCTCGACGTCCGCAACAGCAGCGGTGACATGGTCCCGCTGAGCACGTTGCTGATGGTCCGCGACACGGCCGGGGCAAAGACCGTCTTTCGCTTCAACAACTACCTCTCGGCCACGATCACCGGCCAGCCCGCCGCTGGCTATAGCTCCGGCCAGTCAGTTGCCGCGATAGAAACGCTGGCCGGACGCGTCTTGCCACCTTCGATGAAACTCGAGTGGTCCGGCGTTACCAAGCAGCAAATCGAGGCCGGCAACCAGGCCCCGTTTATCTTCGCCATGGCCATCATCTTCGTCTACCTCTTCCTGGCCGCCCAGTACGAGAGCTGGTCGATCCCCCTGGCCGTGCTTCTCTCCGTCCCCCTGGCAATCCTGGGGGCGGTGGCGGCAACGTGGATCCGCGCCTTCGACAACAACATCTACACGCAGATCGGCCTGGTGTTGTTGATCGGGCTGTCGGCCAAGAGTGCGATTCTGATCGTCGAGTTCGCCAAGCAGCGGCGCGCCGAGGGCCTCTCCGTCATCGACGCGGCCGTCGAGGCCGCCAGGCTCCGCTTTCGCGCCATCCTCATGACCGCCTTCTCCTTCATCCTGGGCGTGGTCCCCCTGGTGATCGCCAGCGGTGCCGGCGCGGCCAGTCGCCGGACGC
Organism: uncultured Planctomycetaceae bacterium; assembly: GCA_964618095.1. Lineage (GTDB taxonomy): Bacteria > Planctomycetota > Planctomycetia > Pirellulales > Thermoguttaceae > CAZUAM01. The sequence goes on from CAZUAM010000100.1 coordinate 3,788, forward strand.
TGGGAACCGCGGTCTTCGGCGGCATGCTGGCCGCCACCGTGTTCGGCGTGTTCCTGATTCCGGTCCTCTACGTGGTCGTCCAGCGGAGCAGCCAGTGGCTTCGCGGGGTCCGCGACAAGTAACCCTTGGAGCACGTTCCCCGCCGGAAGTAGCCATGCACCGTCATCGGTTCGATACTCTGCTGGGCGCGTTGATCCTGCTGCTGCTCTCTGCCCCGGTAGTGCGGATTTTCGTCGAGATCCGGCACCCGCAGCTTGCCCGCGTCACGGTGGCCGTATGTTTCTCCTTCATGCTGATTTCGGCGGTGTTTGCCATCAGCCAAAGGCGCCGCACGGCGATTGTCGCGATCTCGCTGGCGGTGCCGGTGGTCTTGCTCAGCGGCATGAACTTGTTGATCGAGCGGCAAGGGATCATCATCGTCTACCACTCGCTCGGCATCTCCTTCTTGAGTTACACGGTGGTGGTGATCCTGGTGTTTCTTTTCCGCGCGCAGCGCGTTACCTTCAACATGATCTTTGCGTCGATGTGTGTCTACTTGTTGCTGGGCGTGATCTGGGCTGAAGTCTATTCCTTGCTGGAAGTTCTGCAGCCGGGGGAATCGTTCGTATTCAATCTTGCCGAAGACGCAAGCAGCCAAAGTATGCAATTCGGCGGCGAGAAATCGATCTTTCCGCTGTACTACAGCCTGGTCACGATGACCACGCTCGGCTACGGCGACATCGTCCCCGCGTCGCCCTCGGCCCGGATGTTTGCCGCAGTCCAGGCGCTCATGGGCCAGCTCTATCTGGCGGTGCTCGTGGCCCGCCTGGTCGGACTGCATATCTCCCAGGCAACCAGGGGTAAAATCAAGACGGAGATCCGTCGGGAAGGGCGTCCCGACGAGTGAACGTGAAACCTTGGCCAAGAACGCGGATCTGAACATCAAGGAAAAGTCGAAAACGCCAGACCGAACTCCTGTTCCCTGGTTCCCAAGCGGGGGGGGGGGGGGGGGGGGGGGGGGGGGGGGGGGGGGGGGGGGGGGGGG
>CAZUAM010000100.1:4825-15103 GCA_964618095.1 uncultured Planctomycetaceae bacterium
CTGGTTCCCAAGCTCCCCCCCTGGTTCCCAAGCTCCAGCTTGGGAACCAGGTGGCGGCGGGAAATGGCCAGCCAGCGGCGGTTCCCAAGCTGGAGCTTGGGAACCAGGTGGACATTACTTTCCTGGGTGTCAATACTTTCCTGGGTGTCGATACTTTCCTAGGTGTCAATACTCTCCTGGGTGTCGATACTTTCCTGGGTGTCAATAGCGGAGGTCACAGTTGAACGGGAACATTGATCAGTAATCACCGTGAGCATTGCGAAACAGAAACAAGGACCCTGGCACGATGTCCCAAAACCTGTACGTCGCCACGATGGAGGCCCAAACCGGCAAGTCGCTGGTGGTGCTGGGAATCATGGAGCTGCTCTCGCGGCGTATTCAAAACCTGGGCTTCTTCCGCCCCGTCGTTCGTGCGGGCGCCGGGCGGGACAACGACATCGAGCTTGTCCGCACCCGCTACGGCCTCCGGCCCGCTTACGAATCCCTCTACACCGTCACCCACGAACAAGCACGCGACATGCTGGCCGAGGGACGTGACGAGGAGCTGCTCAAGCGCATTCTCGCCAAGTACAAGCAGCTCGAGCAGCGGTGCGACTTTGTGGTCTGCGAAGGCACCGACTTTACGGGGGTGGCTTCCGCGTTCGAATTCGACTTCAATGCACGGGTGGCCAACCACGTCGGATGTCCGCTGCTGATCGTGGCCGGCGGACAGGGGAAGACCCCCGACGAGACCGGCGACCTGGTTCGTGCGGCGCGCGAAGCCTATGGCGACGAAGGCTGTACCATCCTGGCCACGATAGTCAACCGGGTGGAAGCGGGCAGGACCGGCGAGATCGCCGAACGGCTCCACGCCGCGTGGCCCTACCCCGATCCCGTATACGTCATCCCCGAACAAGAGATCCTCGCAAAGCCCACCGTGGCCGAGATCGCCACGGCCCTTCAGGCGCGCTGCATCCACGGCGGCGATCGGGCGCTGGACCGCGAAGTCCGCAGCTACAAGGTCGCCGCCATGCACCTGTCGAACTTCCTCGATCACCTCGAGGACGGCAGCCTGATCATCACTCCCGGAGACCGGAGCGACGTGATCCTGGGCAGTCTGGCCACGCTCTATTCGGAAAACTGTCCGGGGATCGTGGGCATGGTCCTCACCGGCGGCCTGCAACCCGCACCCCAAGTAAAGCGGTTGATCGAAGGCTTCCGCAGGCCGGCCGTGCCGATCTTCAGCGTCCAGACCGACACCTACGAGACGGCGATGAAGGTTGCCGCGGTTCGGGCCGTGATTGCCCCGCACAACGACCGCAAGATCGCCGCCGCCCTGGGGGCCTTTGAATCGGCCGTAGACCTCGCGGACCTTGGAAAGCGGATCGCCGCCACGCGCTCCACGCGCGTCACGCCGATCATGTTCGAGTACGAGCTGATCGAACGAGCCAAGGCCGACCGGCAGCATATCGTCTTGCCCGAAGGCACCGACGAACGTATCCTGCGGGCCGCCGAGATCCTCCTGCGACGCGAGGTCGTCGAGATTACCCTGCTGGGAAATCAAGAGGAGGTTCGCGAGAGGATTGCTTCTCTCGGGCTTGACCTGGAATCGGTGAAGGTGATTGACCCGTCCCGGTCCGACTGGCAAGGGGAGTTCGCGGAGACCTACTTCCAGTTGCGCAGGCACAAGGCAGTCACCGAGGATTACGCCCGCGACGTGATGCTCGACGTGAGCTACTTCGGCACGATGATGGTGTACAAGGACCTGGTGGACGGGATGGTATCCGGTGCGGCCCACACCACGGCCCACACGATCCGCCCGGCGTTCGAATTCATCCGAACTCGGCCCGGCTGTTCGCTGGTTTCCAGCGTGTTTCTGATGTGTCTGGCAGATCGCGTGCTGGTCTACGGAGATTGTGCGGTCAATCCCGAACCCAATCCTCGGCAGTTGGCCGACATCGCCGTCAGCTCGGCGGCGACCGCCCGGACGTTTGGAATCGAGCCTCTCATCGCCATGCTCTCCTACTCCACGGGAGAATCGGGCAAGGGAGAGGAGGTCGAGAAGGTGAGGGAGGCGACGCGGATCGCCCGCAAGCTTCGGCCCGACCTGAAGATCGAGGGCCCCATCCAATACGACGCCGCCGTCGATCTCGGTGTGGCCCGGAAGAAGATGCCCCAAAGCGAGGTGGCGGGACGGGCCACCGTCTTCATCTTTCCCGATCTGAATACCGGGAACAACACCTACAAAGCGGTGCAGCGGTCCGCCGGTGCGGTGGCGGTCGGCCCCGTCCTGCAAGGACTGAACAAACCGGTCAACGACCTCAGCCGCGGTTGCACGGTGCCCGACGTCGTCAACACGGTCGCGATCACGGCCATTCAGGCACAAACGGTCAAAGGTACGTCATGAAGGTGCTGGTCATCAACTCGGGCAGCTCATCGATCAAGTACGAGCTGTTCGACATGAGCGATCGCACGGTGCTGGCCTCGGGACTGCTGGAATGTATCGGTCAATCCGAAAGCCGGCTGAAGCACCGGAGCCGAGATCCGCAAGGCCAGATGTCCGAAACGGTTTGGTGCGGTCGCGTCCCCAACCATCGGGAAGGACTCCCGCGCATCGTGGCGGTGCTCTCGGCCACTGGCGTGCTGAAAGACACCCGTGAGCTGTTCGGCATCGGACATCGCGTGGTTCACGGCGGCGAGGCCTTTCGGGAGCCGACGCTGATCGACCGGGAGGTGATCGCCGCCGTTCGACGGCAGATACCCCTGGCCCCGCTGCACAATCCCGCCAACGTCGTGGGCATTGAGGTGGCGCTGGCCCACTGTCCGGAAGTCCCTCAAGTGGCGGTGTTCGATACGGCCTTTCACCAGTCGATTCCTCCGCACGCCTTCCGCTACGCGCTGCCCGACGACCTCTACACGGCACACGGCGTCCGGCGCTACGGGTTCCACGGCACCTCCCACTGTTACGTGGCCAAGCAAGCCGCCTCGCACTTGCACCAACCGCTTCGGTCGACCAATCTGATCGTGCTGCACCTGGGCAACGGCGCCAGCGCCGCGGCGATCGAAGCCGGCCGGAGCGTCGATACGTCCATGGGGATGACGCCCCTGGAAGGCCTGATGATGGGGACCCGCTGCGGCAATCTCGACCCGGCCGTCGTGTTCTACCTCGGCCGCGTGACCGGTCAGTCGAACGAGCAGGTCGAGTCGCTGCTGAACACCCAGAGCGGGCTCAAGGGAATCTGCGGCACGAACGATATGCGCGAAGTCTTGCGGCTGGCCGAGGCCGGCGACGACCGGGCCCGGCTGGCCATCAGCATCTACGCCTATCGGGTCAGAAAGTACGTCGGAGCGTACTGTGCCGTTCTCTCTCGGGTGGACGCGATTGTATTCACCGCGGGAATCGGCGAGAATTCTCCTGAAATCCGCGCCGCTTCCTGCCAAGGTCTGTCCAACCTCGGGATCCTGATCGATCCGCAGAAAAACGCAGCGCCTTCGGAAGGCACTTTCGAGATTCAAGCCCAGGCAAGTGCGGTCAGGGTTCTTGTGATTCCCACGGACGAGGAACTCGAGATTGCCGAAGAAACGGTTGATCGAATACAGTCGATAACCAAACGTCCCCCCTGATTGTTGCGGAAGATTGGCCGGCTACTGATGCTCAGAAAGATAATGCGACATGCCGTTTAGCGGCCGACGGTACGTCGGCCCGGGTAAAACGCCCCCGTCGCCGTACCGCCGACGGCTAAACGGCATGTAACATTGGCTTTCTGAGGGTGAATATGAGTGCAAGCAAGAGACTTTCACGCTATCCACGAGTATTCTATTCTTGTTCACGAGGCGTCGGATCATGACATCACAAACGTCAAACATGGTGAAGCGGGTGGGCTTCGTCTCCACGCGGATTGCCGGCACGGACGGAGTCTCGCTGGAGATCGCCAAATGGGTGGAGGTTCTCGAGAGGATGGGAATTGAGTGCTATTACATCGCCGGCGAGTCGGACCGCCCCGCCCAGCGCTCGTTCATTATCGAAGAGGCCCATTTCAACCATCCCGCCATCCTGGACATCTCACGGCGGGCGTTCGGCGTGGAGCTGCGAGCTCGCGAACTGACCAACGATATGATGGAAATGGCACGGGTGATTCGCGACAAGCTGGACGCGGCCATCCAGGAGTTCCGGATTGACACCTTGATCGCGGAAAACGCCTTGACGATCCCCATGAATCTCCCCCTGGGGATCGCCCTGGTGCACGAGGCCCAAGAGCAGCCGATTGGCTGCCTGGCCCACCATCACGATTTCCATTGGGAACGCGACCGCTTCCTGATCAACTGCGTGGACGACATCATCCATTTCGCGTTTCCGCCCGCCTTGCAGCAGATTCAGCACGTGGTGATCAACAGCCTGGCGGGCGAGGAGTTCTCCCGGCGGACCGGACTCTCCTGCCGTATCATCCCCAACGTGATGGACTTCGCCAATCCGCCCGATCCCCCCGACGACTACTCGCGCCAGTTCCGCAGGGAGATCGGGCTGCGTGACGATGACCTCTTGATTCTCCAGCCCACGCGCGTGGTCGCCCGCAAGGGAATCGAACATTCGATCGAGCTTGCACGGCGCTTGGCTCCCGATCGTGCCAAGCTGGTGATCACCCACCCTTCCGGCGACGAAGGCGACGCCTACGCCAAGCGGATCCGCGAGTTTGCGGAACTCATGGACGTGGACGTCATTTTCGCCGACGCTTGGATTTCGGAGCAGCGGGGCACCGCCCCCGACGGCCGCAAGCTATTCACGATCCACGACGTCTATCCGCAGGCCGACCTGGTTGCCTATCCCTCAACCTACGAGGGATTCGGAAACGCCTTCCTCGAAGCGGTCTACTACAAGTGCCCGATCGTCTGCAACCGATATGCAATCTATCGCACGGACATCGAGCCTTGCGGACTCCGCCCCATCTTGTTTGACCGTTTCCCGACCGATGAGACCGTGGATGAGATACGCGGGGTCCTTGGGGATTCTCAGTATCGCCGGGACATGGTCGAGCACAATTACGAAGTTGCCGGCCGGTTCTTCAGCTACGAAGTCGTCGAGGATGAGCTGCGACTGGTGATGCGCCGGCCGCAGAACATCTACCGCCTGCTGGGACGTAGGACGTAAGCCGGCCATCATTGGCACGGCAACCTGGTACCTTGTCATACCTCGCTTGACGGCACTGCTTCCCCAGTTAAAATGGATGTTGTCGGGTCAGTCTCGGGAATCTTCAACTCCGGGATTAGCGGCGCGCGCTCCGGCCGGAGAGAAGTCCAGGGGAATTCCTCGTGTCCAAGCGATCGGTACTCTGCGCGGCTGCGGTGGGTCTGCTCTGTGCGGGCGTTCTGATCGCCGTGCTGATCTGGACCCGGCAGGACCGACAGTCCCCTCGCGGCCAGGCCAGGCAACCGGCACCGAGCGACGCGACAGCGGACCGGAAAGCCACTCCGGACCCGATCGCCTGGCAGCCCGACGTCAAGCCGGGCCCTCATCCCCTGCTGGAAGATGCTGACCAGGTGGTTCTGGCCGCCAACAGCAAGCTTCGTTCGACGGCGGGGCCGAAACTCGAAGCACTGATCCCCACACTTATCGAAGATCGCCCAAGCACCGGCAAGCTTGCCCCGCTGAAGGTGGACTATCCGCTGGAAGAGTCGATCTTCCCGCCGGAGATCGTCGCCCCGACGTTCCTTTGGCACGAGTCGGCGCCCGAGGCGGATACCTGGCTGATCGACGTGGCGTTGGCCGAGGGAGCAGCCCATGTCTATCTCCTCTCGGTGGGCAGACCCCCCGCTGCCGACGAAATCGACCCGGAGTGCATCGGCGAAAACAACGCAGTCTACCGGCCGACACCGTACCAGGCCAGCGCCCGGAGTTGGCGGCCCGGCGCCGAGGTCTGGGCGGCGATCAAGGAGGGGTCGGCCGAGGGGGCGGCGGTGGTGACGATCTCCGGTTTCAGCAGCAGCCGGCCCGGCCAGGTCTTCTCGAGCGGCCGCACGACGTTCAAGACGTCCCGGGACCCCGTCGGCGCGCCGATTTTCTATCGCGACGTGCCCTTGATGCCCTCAGAAACCGAGAAAGGTGTGATCAAGCCGCTGGCCAAGAAAGCGATTCCCCTGGTGGCCTGGCGGCTGCGGGACGTCTCCCGCAAGCAAAGCCGGGTGGTGTTGAAGGAGATGCCTACGTGTGCCAACTGCCATTCCTTCTCCCGCGACGGCAAGACCCTGGGGATCGACGTGGACGGCCCGGAAGGCGACAAGGGGACCTACGCCATCGTGCCGGTCGAGAAGCAGACCTCGATCGCGCCGGAGAACGTGATCACCTGGAATTCCTGGCCGGGCAAGCCCGCCGGGCATAAGACCATCGGCTTCATGTCACAGGTCTCGCCCGACGGCCGCTACGCCGTCACCACCGTCAACGAAGAGCTCTACGTGGCCAACTTCCTCGACTACAAGTTCCTCCAGGTCTTCTATCCCACCCGCGGCATCCTGGCGTATTACTCCCGAGCGACCGACGAGATCAAGGCCCTGCCGGGCGCCGACGATCCCGACTACGTCCACTGCGACCCCGTCTGGAGTCCCGACGGCCGGTACCTCGTTTTCGCCCGGGCCAGGTCCAAGGATTCCTACTACGAAGGCCAGCAAATCCCCTTGCGGGCCGGCGATCCGGCCGAGCTGCCGATCCGCTACGATCTTTATCGGGTTCCGTTTCGCGGCGGCCGGGGCGGGCGCTGCGAGCCGATCGCCGGGGCCTCGAACAACTCCATGAGCAACACCTTCCCCAAAGTCTCGCCGGACGGCAAGTGGATCGTGTTCGTCAAGTGCCGAAACGGCCAACTGATGCGCCCCGACGGCAAGCTGTGGATCGTCCCGGCTTCCGGCGGCAAGCCCCGGCCGATGCGCTGCAACACCCGGCGGATGAACTCCTGGCATAGTTTTTCGCCCAACGGCCGGTGGCTGGTCTTCTCGTCCAAGGCCGACACGCCCTACACGCAGATGTTCCTCACGCACATCGACGAGGACGGCAACGATAGCCCGGCGATTCTGGTTCCCAACGCAACCCCTGCCAACCGGGCGGTGAACATTCCCGAATTTGTAAACGTCGCTTACGACGGGTTGGCCAGCATCACCGCCCCGGCGGTGGAGCCTTTCCGGCATTTCAGCCGCGGCCGGAGCCTCGCCGAGGCGGGCCGCCATCAGGAAGCGGTCGCCGAATTCCAAGAGGCCCTGGTCGGAGAGCCGGGCGACTGGCGGATCAACGCCAAGCTGGCCGAATCCTTGATGCAGATCGGGCAGGCCGCGTCCGCTCAGGCCCATTTCCGCGAGGCCCTGGCCCGCCGTCCCAACCGGCCGATGCTGCACAACAAGATGGCCCTGGCCTTGATCCACACCAAAGACTTCTCCCAAGCGATGAAGCATTTCGACGCCGTGATCAGACTCGACCCGGGGCTCGCCATGGCCTGGTGCAATCGCGGAAGCCTTCGCAGGCAAACCGGGGACCCGGCCGGCGCCATGACGGACTACGACGGCGCCATCCGTCTGGACCCCACGCTGGCCGCGGCCTGGTTCAATCGTGCGTTCTTGCGGCTGCAACAAGAGGATTGGTCAGGTGCCCAAGGCGATTTCCAGAAGTGCCTCGAGTTGATCCCCCCCAATTCGCCCCGCCGGGCGCGGGTGGAACGAGAGCTCCGCAACCTCCGCTCGAAGCTGAATCATCGCAGGTGACGGCAAGGCGCGAAAAGGCACCGGGAAATCCGCAGCGTGCATGCCGCATGTCTTCATAGCAACCGGGAGGGCGCTCCCGGATCCTGCGAACCCCTGGCAGGACCACTGATTGGCAAGGAAAAAGGGGTCGCGTTTAATTTGCCGGCACCGACCGAAGGGTTTCTCCAGAATGCTGATCGAGTTGCTAACAAAGTGTCCCGCCTGCGGCACCCGGCTGTAACTCGCAACCTCAAAGAGCGTTACGCATGTTCGTGTTGACTTCTGGGGGCGTTTGGCGGATCAATAAGCGAGAACTATATTGGCTAGGGCCTCCAGCCCAACGCGGAAAAAGAGTGGGGGGTTGCTGCCGACCTAGGGGATTTCCTGAAGGGTGGATCAGGTCGGACGCCCATGAAGCCACCAGCGAGCCGGGCAGAGAGCCGTCGAAAATCACTAATTCCACGGAGTATCTACAAATGAATCGAATCATGCTGGTAGTTGTCGCCGTTGTTCTTGCCTGCCCTTTGGCCATCGCCCAGGAGGCCAACTGGCACGCCGCGGATGACGCAGCGATTCGCAAGAGTGTCCAGTCCTACGTCGCGGCGTTCAATCGAGGCGACGCCCGGGCCGTGGCGGCCCACTGGAGCAACCGGGGCGCGTACGTCAGCCCGTCGGGCCAACGCTTTCAAGGGCGAGAGGCCATCGAGAAGGAGTTCGCAGCCACCTTCTCCGAGAGCGGCGGACAGCGGGTCGCGTTGGGCAGGCCGACCATCCGCTTTCTGGCTCCCAACGTGGCGGTCGAGGAGGGCACCGCCCGGGTGAGCCGTGGCGGCGAGCCGCCCACGGAAACCAGCTACCTTGGCATCCACGTCAAGCAAAAGGGCGGATGGAAGCTGGACAGCGTCCGCGAGACGGTCGTCCCCGCCACGGCGCCGTCGCACTACCAGCACCTCGAGGAGCTGGAATGGCTGATCGGCACCTGGGTCGATCAGGACGAGAACTCCACGATCAAGACGGTCTGTGAGTGGACCAAGAACAAGAACTTCATGACCCGCTCGTTCTCCGTCTCGATCAAGGACCGCATCGAGATCGAGGGTACGCAGGTCGTCGGCTGGGATCCGGCGGCCAAGGCCGTCCGCTCGTGGATGTTCGATTCGGAGGGCGGATTCGGTGAGGGCCTCTGGTCGCGCAAAGGTAACCGCTGGACCATCAAGGCCTCGCAGACCCTCTCCGGCGGCGAAAAGGCCTCGGCCGTGAATATCCTCACCTATGTCGACCGGGACACGCTCAAATGGCAGTCGATCGGTCGCGAAATCGACGGCGAGCTGCTGCCCAATATCGAGGAAGTCACGGTCGTGCGGACGCAGTCCGATCAGTGAAATCATCCAGTACGGAGGCGAAGCCATGAAACGCTCAGTGTGTTGCCTCGTTGTGGTTGTGTCGATGCTCTTTCTGGCCGCGGAGGACGTGTTCGCACGGGGGGCGCGCGGCGGCGGGCGCGGGGGCGGAATGCGGAGCGGCGGGGCCCGCCCCTCGGCCGGTCGCAGCCCCTCGATCAACCGCAGCCCCTCGATGAGCCGCACTCCGTCGTATAGCCGGCCTTCCGCCGGCCGCCCCACGACCCGCCCCAGTGTGCCCTCGGGCCCCACGACTCGTCCGGGCACTCCGTCGCGTCCCGGCACGCAGCCGGTTCAGCGCCCCGGTACTCGCCCTGGCGTCGGACAGCCCGGTACCCGTCCCGGAGTCGGCCAACCGATCCAGCGGCCCGGGACTCGCCCCGGCGTCGGACAGCCCGGTGGTCAGCGGCCCTCCCGGGGAGACCTCCAGCAGTTCTTGAAGCTGCCCACGGACCGACCGGCCACCCGGCCGAGTCCGGGCCAACTTCCCAGCCCGGGGCAGCGCCCGGGCGTCGGCCAGCGTCCGGGCGTCGGCCAGCGTCCGGCCGGCATCGGTCGTCCCGCAATCGGTGACCGGGCCAACCTCCGCAATCGAAAGATCAACGTCAACCGGACCCAGATCAACCGGCAGATCAACAATCGTTATCGGAACGTCCAAAACCGGCCCTTCACGCGAGGCTGGCGGCCGCCGCACGCCGCACGCCTTCCCGCCCGCTCCTGGCATCACTGGCGCCATTGGGCCCGTTTTCCTCAATACCGCCCCGGCCATTGGTGGCGCTGGGCCACGGCGGCCGCGGTCACCCGTTGGGTGGCCTATCGCTGGTCGCGGCCCGTCTACTACGGCTACGGCAGCAGCGGAAACGTCTACTACGAAAACAACCTGGTCTACGTCGACGGCCAGGAGTACTGCTCGGCCGACCAGTATTACGAGCAGGCGACCGCCATTGCCGGCAGCGTCCCGGAGATCAGCGAGGCGCAAGCCGACCAGATCGAATGGCTGCCCCTGGGCGTTTTCGCCCTGACCCAGGAGGGCGTCGACGCCACCAACATGCTGCTACAGCTTGCGGTCAGCAAGGAAGGCATCATCGCCGGCACGCTGTTCAACGAGACGACCGGTCTGGAGCGCCCCGTCGAAGGCATGGTGGACAGGCAGACGCAGCGCGCCGCCTGGTCGCCCGCCGAC
>CAZUAM010000101.1:0-15060 GCA_964618095.1 uncultured Planctomycetaceae bacterium
TACTCGTCAATTGGAAGCGGCGATGCGAATTATGGTTACATGTATGGCACTTCGATGGCATCGCCCAACGCGGCCGGTACCGCCGCACTGTTGCTGGAACACTATCGCGACGTGAAGGAGGTAACGGACGTGGCAAGCGCAACGCTGAAGGGTCTGATCATCCACACCGCGACCGACGCCGGTAACCCCGGGCCCCGACTACTCGTACGGCTACGGCCTGGTGAACGCTGCCGCAGCCGCGGACTTCATCAGCGATACCGAGGGCACGAACCTGATCGTTGAGGATGAGTACTCCGAGGTGGAGCAGACGATTGAACTGCCGTCCGACCCGACCGATCTGATCAAGGTCACGCTCGCCTGGACCGACCCGGCTCCCGATACGCTGCCGAGCGGGGACCTCGACGATCCCCTTTCGGTTCTGGTCAACGACCTGGACGTCTGGCTTACGGGTCCGGGCGGGACCTTCTATCCCTGGACGCTGGACCCCAATAACCCCAGCCTGAACGCGGTGCAAACCGGTCCCAACGTGGTCGACAACGTCGAGCAAGTGTTGATCGCGAATCCGAGGCAGGGCCTCTACACCATTCACGTCGGCGGCACTCTCGACGAGGCCTACGAGTCACAGCTCTACTCGTTGCTAGCGAGCGTTTCCGACCCCAATCAGTGGAGACTTGACGCCGGTGGATCGTATTACGACTCTGCGAAGTGGGCCAACAATCGCGTCCCGGGTGGCGTGAATGCCGTGGCCAACTTCCTGGATAACATCGAGGAGAACAGCGAGGTCACGGTCGATTCGCCCGTGACGGTGGGCACGATCAATTTCGACAACGCCGATTACAGCTACGAGATCGCCGGACCCGCCACCGTCACGCTCGAGACTTCCGCCGGCGACGCCGAGATCAACGTCGCAGAGGGGGATCACACGATTTCGGCCCCGCTTTGGGCCGCTGGCGACCTGACGGTCGATACGGCTGAAGGGACCGGCCTGACCATCGACACCGAGACTGGCTACTCCGTACTGCAAGGCGCCCTGACCAAGGACGGGACCGGTTCGTTGACGCTGGGCGGTAGCTTGATTGTTCTGGGGGCTGTGGACCACAACGGCGGCGTCCTTGAGGCCGGCCCCGGGGTGCTGGCCCAGCCCGGCGGCCCGATCACCATCGGGAACGCCACGCTGGAGGTCGCCGTGGAGGTCGCCGGCTCCGTCCCGCGCCAGATCGTTCTGGCTGAGGGGGCCGATCCGTACACGGCCACGATTCGCGCCGTCGGCCCCGCCCAGCTCGGCGATCAAGGGTCCAACGGGTTTAACTTCGCCGGGACCTTGGACGTGGCCCACCAGAACGTCACCGTGCTCGGCCTTCCGGGCACGCTGCCGGTGGTCACCACCGCGCTCCTCGGCGGGGGCACGCTCAGCGGGTCGCCTGAGCTGAACGTGGCCCCGGTCGACGGCTACATCATCGGCACCGGGGAGGTCAGCGGTACCGTCCGCCTGGGTGACAAGGACACCGAGACGAACGCCGGTGGGCTCTACGGCCAGGATGAAGACCATAAGCTGTTTCTTTCCGGGTTGGTCACGGGGAGCGCAGACGGCTACGGCAATCTGACCTGGGGCAAGGGGGGCGACCACCGCGGCTGGAGTCCCCCATATAACATTACGTATGGCGAAGAGCATCCCTTTGAGACGACGTTCTGCATCGGCGGCATGGAGCCGGGCTATATAGTGGAAGGTGCCTATGGGCAGGATGTCAGTGTCCCCGGCGATTATACGCAGTTCCTGATCGCTGGGTACGAGGACGACGACGGCGGGGCGGCTCCGTACCAGCCGTCGTTCTTCGACCACCCCGTCCTGCAATGGGACCCTGACTCTCCGCTGTCCGGTTGGGCAGACCTGCCGCCCGGCGAGCTGGTCTTGATCTCGACGGGCGAGGCCACGTTCCGCGAATGGGTCGGGCCGCCCTACGGCTATCACCTCGTACACCGTGAGCGGGGGAGGATTACCTTCGGACCGGATTTCTTAAGCGACCTGCAAAGCCAGCTCGACTCGATCAACGCCACACTCCGTGACGGCATGTTTATCGAAATCTTGCAGATGGACGAGATGGCCAACTGCGAAAGCCAGCTCGCTGCGGGCCTGCCGTTCGCTCCTCCCACCATGAACGAGAACCCCCTGATCCTGAGGATAGTTCCCGAGCCGGGCACGCTGGTGCTGTTGATCACGGGCGGCCTGGGGCTGCTGGCCTTCGCTTGGCGAAGGCGCAGATAGTCCATAACCGAAATCCCCCAGCCCTATCGGTGTTCCGGTGGGGCTTTCTCGTTGGTGGGCGTGCCCCTTGGGCTGCTGGGGATTCTCCCAGTCCCGGGGATTGATGTACGGGCCCGTGCGGCCCCGTCGTGCGGAGCGGCGGGGAGCCAGTTCGCTATCCGCGCGCAGCTTGAGAGCACGGACACTACAACTCAAAACGCCCGCGGGCTGCGTCCCGCGGGGCCGACGTGTGGGGCCGCTGAACCGCAGGCAGAAGCCGCTTCACGCTGAGGCGCAAGATTGCCGGCTTCAATCCCCTCATCAAACAGGCAAGCCGACCTCGGGTGTGCCCCGCTCGGCCAGGGCCCGGTCGATCTGGCGGAGCTGCTCGTCGGTCAGCCGCCAGCCGGAGCCGGCGGCGGTCTCGCGGATTTGTTCGGGGCGCTTGGCCCCGCAGAGCGCCGCGGTGATACCCGGCTGGTGGATCGTCCAGTTGACGACCAGCTCCGCAACCGTGTGGCCGGCGGCTTGGGCAATGCGGCGGAGCTTGTCAATCAGGTCGTGGTTCGTCAGCCACTCCCGGCCCTGAAACATGGGATACTTCCGCCGGGTGTCGCTTTCGGCAAAGACGTGATCGCGGCCGAGTTTTCCGGCCAGAAGTCCTTTCATCAGCGGCCAATAGACCAGCACCGCCACGCCGTGGTTGCGGCACCAGGGCAAGGTGTCGGCCTCGATCTGGCGCTGGAGCATGTTGTAGGGTGGTTGGCAGGCGGCAATCGGGCACTCGGCGGCAAACTGCTCGAGCTGGGACACGCTGAGGTTCGACACGCCCACGCTGCGGGTCTTGCCTTGGTCTAACAGTTGCTTCAAGGCACCGGCCGATTCGGCAAGGGGGACGTTCTCGTCGGGGGCGTGAAGATAGAGCAACTCTACCCGGTCGGTGTCCAGCCGCCGCAGGCTCTCCTCGCACTGTCGGCGAAGTACGGCCGGCGAGGCGTCGTGGACCATCTTGCCCTGCCGGTTCCAATGCAGTCCGCCCTTGGTGGCGATCACCATTTCGTCGCGACGCCCACCCAGTGCCCGGCCGATCAGCTTTTCGCTTTCGCCGGCGAGGCCGTAGCAATAGGCGGTGTCCAGATGGTTGATCCCCAGCTCGAAACAGGCCCGGATCGTAGCCAGGCTGTCTTGGTCGTTGGTGCCCGGGCTGGCCAAGCCGGCAATCGGCCAGCAACCCAGTGCCACTTCGGAAAGTCTGATTCCGGTCTTGGCAAGGGTGCGGTAATTCATCGTCGAATCGTGGGCGGTGGTTACCGGATCATGTAAGGCGAAGGACAACGGCGAGTTTCTCAGCCCGGCAGACAGCAATCGGGCGGGCATTGATCGGGGCACGGGCCGTAGGTACCCAAGGCGAGGCGGGGGGCCGCCGGGTCCAGCCGTTCCTGGATCAGTTGGCGAACCATCGCCACGAAACTGGCGTGGCAGCTCGCCACCCCGGAACGGACCATGTTCAAGCCTGACTCTTCGCACAGGGCGCGGGTGGCGACGTCCAGGTCGTAGACGATCTCCATGTGCTCGCAGACGAAACCGATGGGCACGATCACCACGTCGCCGCCCGAGAGACCCCGGACCAGCTTGCGGAGATAATCGCAGACGTCGGGCTCCAACCAGGGCTGCGACGGCGGACCGCTGCGGCTTTGATATACTAGCTGCCAGTCGGATCGATCTACCCGCTCGGAGACCAGCCGGCAGGCCTCGTGAAGCTGCTTTTCGTACGCGCAGTTTCGGGCCATCCTCACCGGGATGCTATGGGCGGTATAGATGATCCTTGCCGCCGGGCGGCGCCGGGGGGGAATCTGCTGCAAGGCGACCCTCAGACGCTCGGCCATCGCGGCGATGAAGCCCGGGTGGTTGTAGAACGCGCGCAGCTTGTCGACCTTCGGGGCGCGGGAGCCCACTTCTTGCCGGGCGCGATCGATGTCTTCCAAATACTGCCGGCAGCCGGGATACGAACTGAAGGCCGAGGTCACAAACGCCAGCGCGTGGCGGACGCCCTCGTCGGCCATCTGCCGCAAGGTGTCGCAAAGCAGCGGGTGCCAATTCCGATTTCCCCAGTAGACGGGCAGGGCGAGCCGGTGGGTGTTCAACTCCTTCAGCAGCGCGGCCAGCAAGGCACGGTTTTGGGCATTGATCGGGCTTACGCCGTCGAACAGCTCATAGTGTGCAGCCGCCTCGAGGATCCGCTCTCTGGGAACTTCTTTTCCGCGGACCACGTTTTCCATGAAAGGAATCACGTCGTCCGGTCTTTCCGGACCGCCGAAGGAGACCAGCAGCACGGCATCGTAGGGAGAAGACATGGGCAATGCTGAATGCTGAATGCTGAACAGAACCCTACTCAGCATTCAGCATTTAGCATTCCCAAAGTGACCCCGACGGGATTTGAACCCGTGTTGCAGGCTTGAAAGGCCTGTGTCCTAACCTGGCTAGACGACGGGGCCGCAGGCTCAGCCGATCCGGGGCCGAGATCCGTTTGTATACTTTCTGATCGCAGGCCACGTCAAGGGGGAGGCGGCGCTTTAGCCACGTCGCAGCGACATCCCGAGCGCATGGCAGCGGCGAGAAGCGACGAGGCAAGAAGCCGCAGGCGAGAGAGGAGGCGATCGGGCCGGTTGCCCGACGGAGGGAGGAACAGCAGTCTAGGCGTCGCCGCCGGCTCCGGCAGCGTCGGCCTTGCTGGCCGCCTTGTCCTCGGCGGCGAGCTTGTTGCGGTGGATCGCATCAAACACTTCGCGCCGGTGGACCGGCACTTCCTTCGGGGCCTCAACCCCCAGGCGGACCTTGTCCCCTCGAATCTCCACGACCACGATTGTAATGTCATCGTTGATGACAATACTCTCGTTCTTTTTGCGGGACAATACCAACATGCTACGTTCCTTCGCTCTCTTTCCAGAGCCTCCTAAGGTGACATGCCCTGTGAGGAGCGCCAAGCGCGCTGGCGCACTTGGGTCTCCGTTAATCTACAATACGCCTCTTTCGCGTGAAGTCAAGGAATTTAGCAGCTTGAGCGGCGGTTTTGGCACTATTCTCCTGGGGAGTTGGCACAATATTCGTGTGCCTTACCCCAGCCTCGTGGTCGGAAAAGGCTGTCCTGCCTGGAGCTGCGCCTCCGGCCGAACACTCAACTCGTTACTGGATAACACCTTAATAATAATCATCTGAAAAATAGAATTTGTGATGTTTCCGGCGGAGGATCACTTGAACCATACCACCCAACAGACGTATATTGCAGAGGCGTAAGGTCTCCCGTTTGCGCAAGCGACGGGATTTTTTGTTGGGAAACCTGGTCTCTTCTACCCACCACAGCCCATGCAAACCGAACGACTCATACCCCAACCTATTCACGGTTGATTGCCCAACTTATTCCCGGATCTGGGCCCGGTTTATTCCCGGCCGAGACGCGAATTCGGCGGCGCATATCGCCGCGGAGAATCGATGCCTATCGCTTTTCGCAGTCCGGCGGCGGCCAGTCGGGCCCAGACAACTGCTTGCAGACTGGGCGGCCGCATCTATAATCATGATTTGGCTGGAGGGAGACGCCGAGGGCACGAACGCGTCAAGGCACTGCAATGCTCAGCCGGTTCGGGAACATCTTTGACGTGGTGGCCACGGTAGCCAAGGCCCTGCGGGTGACCGCGCGGCAGCAGATCAGGACGTGCTCCTCGAAGCGGCGGACTCTGGCCGAGCAGATCGAGTATCCGGAGCTCCCCTTTTCGGCGGCCCGACGCTTCCGAGGGTTTCATCATCGCTACGACCTGACCGCCTGTATCGCCTGTGAACGCTGTGCCAGGAACTGCCCGGGGGGCTGCATTCACGTGGGCAAGGAGCGGGTTCCGGGCCGCAGGGGTTTCCAGATCACCAGCTTTACGATCGACTACGCGAGATGCCTGGCCTGTGGGCTGTGCAGCGAATCGTGCCCGGCGGAGTGCATCGTTATCGGCTCTTCAGAGGACCTGAGTAGGTGCAGCCGGGAGGGATGCATCGTCGACTTTTCCCGCCTCCCGGCCGAGGTAGCTTGGGCTTCCTCGACACTCGACCCGGTGGTGGCGGCCCGCTACAAGGCCATCACCTGGCCAGCCCAGGGAGGACCGTACCAGTACGGTGGGGGGAATGGCTCGTAAGCGAACCGGACCACGGCGGATCTTCACGATTGAAGAGGCGAATGCCGCCCTGCCGCTGGTCCGCGCCATCGTCACCGATCTGGCCGAACTTTCCTGCGAGGTCATCGAACGTCGCCGGCGGCTGTCGCTGCTTCTGGACGGACGGGCCGCGGACTCCAGCGACCCCTACCGGGAGGAGTTGGTGCAGATCGCCGAGGAGTTGGAAAAGGACAGCCGGCGTTTGCGGGAATATGTGCAGGAATTGTGGGATCTGGGGATGGAGCCGACCAGCGGGGCCGAGGGGCTGGTCGATTTTCCCGCCGTGGTCCACGGCCGCAAGGTCTACCTGTGCTGGAAGCTGGGGGAGCCGGAGGTGCTCTACTGGCACGAAATGGACGCCGGATTTCGGGAGCGCCAGCCGTTGACCGAAAGCACCCTGGCCGCGGAAAGCCTCTCCGGTGATGAAGGCCACAGTGTCGAGTTGTGACCTGCGAGGCGTCGGGCACCGCGGGAGAGAGCGGTCGGCAAGTGGGGGAGCTGTCAGTAATCAGTCGCCAGTCAGTGCGAGGCCGCAGGCGTCAATCGCCTTCGTCACTCTCCCATGCCCTACGTGGATACGCACCTCCATCTCGATCAGGAAGAGTTCGACGCCGATCGTGACGCGGTAGTTGCCCGCAGCCGGCAAGCGGGCGTGGAAGCCATGGTCTGCGTCGGCATCTCTGCCGATTCCAGCCGGGCCACGTTGCGGCTCGCCGAGACCTGCGAGGAAGTCTACGCCGCGGTGGGGATCCAACCGAACTACTGTGCCCAGGCGGCCGCGGACGACTGGCCGCGGATCGTGGCGATGGCCGATCATCGGCGGGTAGTGGCCCTGGGTGAGACGGGCTTGGACCGCCACTGGGACTACACGCCGTTTGACCTCCAGCAAGACTACTTCGATCGGCATCTTCAACTGGCCGCGAAGCGCGAGCTGCCCGTGGTGATCCATTGCCGCGATGCCGAGGCCGACCTGTTGCCGATGCTACGGGCGGCGCGGGCCGGGGGTCCGCTGCGGGGAGTGTTGCACGCCTTCAGCGGCGACGCGGCAACGGCGACCGAGTGCATCGAGCTGGGGCTCTACGTCAGCTTCGCGGGGACGGTCACCTACAAGAACAAGAAATTCAAGCCGCTACGCGCGGTGGCGGCAGCAGTCCCCGGCGATCGCATCCTGATCGAAACCGACAGTCCCTACCTGGTGCCCGAGCCGCTCCGCGGCGGGCAGAAACGCAACGAGCCGGCCAACGTGGTGCACACCGCCCGCTGCCTGGCGGAGCTCCGCGGGGTGAGCCCGGAAGAGTTCGCCGCCCAGACGACGGCCAACGCCCGGCGGCTGTTCCGGCTGGCGTAGCAGCGGTCGCCGCGTGGCCGCGGCGGCTAAACGGCCCGTTTGCAGAATCGTATCACTCCGTCCAGATAACGCCCCCCGACTGCAATCGGGGGGTGGCGGTGTTGCCTTATCGGCACGGGGCCCGATCGACGGGGAGTTGACCGCGTCGCTGGGCCGCGGTATGAATGGGTGCGCCAAGCTCGATTGAGCGCCCTGTTGAACGTCAGGTTTGTCCTTTTTCGGAGGCGACGAGATGCGCATTCTAGTGATTTCCGGCTGTCTGGTCTTGTCTCACCTTCTGGCGGCGAGCACGCTGGCGGCCGAGAAGCCCGGTCGTCCGGTGCGGTTTGCCCCGGGCTCGGTGAAGTTCGTGCCGCACCGCGTGGGCACCTTCCGCAGCGAGGCCTGCGGCGTGGCCGACTTTAACAACGACCGCAAGCTCGACATCGTGGCCGGGCCGTATCTCTACCTGGCCCCCGACTGGAAGATGCAGAAGATCCGCACGCTGGAAGGAAAGGTCGACGACCAGGGGAAGGGCTATTACTGGGACTTTATGAACCTGCCGCTGGACGTCGACGGCGACGGGCTGCCGGACGTGGTCTCTTGCTCCTGGCACAGCAAGCGGGCCGACTGGTTCCGCAACACCGGAGCGGCCGGCGGCCAGTGGCCCCGACACCTGATCGAACTAAACGGCAACTACGAGCACGGCGACCTCTGGGACATCGACGGCGACGGTAAACGAAACGAGATCCTGCCGGTCGTGACCGGCACCGTATGGTACGAGGTGGGCAAACGCCCGGACGGAAAGCGCGGGATCGTCAAGCACGTGATCTCCGAAAAGACGTTCGATTGGGGCGTGGGCGCGGGCGACGTCAGCGGCGACGGGCGGACCGACGTGCTGCGGCCCGGGGCCTGGTTCGAGGCCCCGAAAGACCCCCGCAGCGAGAAGTGGAAGGAACATCCCTTGGCGGTCGGAGACAAGCAAGAGGGCAAGCCCGGCCACACGCCGCAGATCCTCGTCTACGACGTCAACGCCGACGGGCTGAATGACATCGTCACCAGCTCGGCCCACGGGCACGGGATCTTCTGGTACCAGCAGCTCCTCTACGCCACCAGGGGCTGGAAGCAGCACACCATCGACGACTCCTGGACCCAGGCCCACGCCTTGAACCTGGCCGATCTGGATGGCGACGGCGATCTGGACCTGGTGACCGGCAAGCGGTTCATGGCACACAACGGCGGTGATCCCGACGCGTACGGCCCGCTGGGCGTCTACTGGTACGAGCTCCGGCGCGGGCCAAAGCCGGTCTGGACCAAGCACGCCATCTCCTACGACAAGGGAATCGGGGCGGGGATGAACATTCCCGTCGTCGATCTCGATGGCGACGGCGACCTGGACATCGTGGTAACGGGCAAGTTCGGCGGGCCGGTCTGGTTCGAGAACCGGGCCAAGTGACCCGGCGGCCGCTCGCGGCACGGAGGGCCGGAATGATCACCTGGGCCAAGATCAGACTGTGGCCTCGGCTGAAGCAGACCGTCAAGCACTGGAAAGAGGACGATGGCAATCTGCTGGCGGCGGCCATGGCCTACTATGCGACCCTCTCCTTCTTTCCGCTGCTGCTGATCCTGATTTCCGCCCTGGGGCTGCTGCTGCGCTTCTCCGGCGGGACGCAAGACGCCCAGCGCGAGCTGCTGGCTCTGTTGGAGAAGAACACGTCGGCGACGCTCTCGGAACACGTGGCCGGCATCTTGGCCCAAATCCGTGCCAGTGCGGTGATCAGCGGCCCCTTGGGATTGGTCGCCCTGCTCTTGGCGGCCATCGGCATCTTCACCCAGTTCGAGAGGGCCTTCGACCGCATCTGGAAGATCGACCGGCGGCGAGGCACCGGGATCATCGCCGCGGTCCGCCATACGCTCTTTCGCCGCCTCCGCGCGTTCCTGATGCTCCTCGGCGTGGGTATTCTGGTATTCGCCGGGTTCATCGGCGGGATGGTCGCCTCGGCCGTCGGCCGCTACGCCACCGATCTGCCGGGCGGTGGGCTGGCCTGGAATCTCGTCCACATCGCCGGCGGGGTGGTGCTCAACTGGCTGCTGTTCACGGTGATCTACAAGATCCTGCCGAAGGTCCGCGTCCGCTGGTCCGAGGCGTCGCGCGGCGGGCTGGTCGCCGCCGTCCTCTGGGAAGCCGCCCGACAGTTGCTGGCCGTCCTGCTGCTGAGCAAAAAATACACTGCCTACCGGCTAGTCGGCTCGCTGATCGGCCTGATGCTCTGGATGTACGTCGCCGCCAGCGTGCTCTTCCTGGGGGCGGAATACGTGCGGGTGATCTACAAAGATCGTGCCGAAAAGGGCTGCTAGTCTCGCCGGATGCCACTGCTGGCTTGCTCGCCAGTGCCTTGGGGCACGAACTCACTGTCCCGACTGGTCCAGATGTTCGGCCCGCAGACGGTGGATCAAACGCACGTTTGCATCTGTAGGCGTACTATCACACCATGGGACTGCTGGGCAGGCCGGCTGGCCCCAGGCGGTGAAGGGAGTTTGGCAACGACGGGCGTTTCCGCTATGCTGACGGCTGTGGGTTCCAGCCTGGAGATTCGTCGCATTTGATCTGACGAGTCACAGGCGATAGCCGGGACGCAGCGCGTCGCGGCAGGAACCAGGGAAAAGGAGACCGTCGAATGACTCCTGCGAGAGTATCGCGACCGGTTGATTTCTCAGGTGGGGGAGGCGTACGATCCGCGGACCGGTTCCCGGTTGCCCGAGCGGTTGTGGAACATCCGCAAGCGAGGCTGCACGCGAGTGATCGCGGCCGAGCACATGGTATCCATCCGTCACGGCCACGCCTCGTATCTGGACTACGCGTCCGGACGGCAGACGTTTTTCCGAGGCGTGCGTGCCGGCTGCACCAACAGCCTGATCCCGGCGGGCGGGCTCTTGAGCGCGCCCGACTTTTCGCACGGGTGCGCCTGCAACTATGCGGTCTTTTCGTCAATGGCCCTGATGCCCATGCCGCAGGTGGGCGAGTAGGCTCCAGGGACATTGGACGAGGACAAGGGCAGAGGAGTGAAAGCGGAAGTGAATCAGGCGCTGGCAGAAGGCGCTGCGGAGAGCTGCATTACCCGCCAATCCGGTGGTGCTGGGCCCCGCCGTCAAGTCGAATGAATCGCACCGCGGATGAGGTGCGGTTGCGCGGAGGTCGGCGCTGGTGAGACCGGTGGGTTCTCGACGCAAAGGGAGCGGCACATCAACCTGTCCAAGTAGCGCAGATTTCGGCGTCTTACGGGCTTCGAAGATTTTTCTCTTGGCGCATCAGCGTTCCGCTGCAAGAACCAGCTCCGCTACGGCGTCGGACTATTCGAGCCGCTCCGCAGCTATCAGGTGAGCAATTCGTAGTGGACTACCTAGAGGGGTTTGCCAGTTTCACGTGGGGAGGTTATCATCAATTGAGGCGGGAAAAGGCCTTCATGCTGTGACGTGGAAGGCCAAGCAGGAGTTCCGCTGAGCTTGAGGCGAGACCACAATGGCTGCTCCCACGGTGAGTCCGGCCGGAATGCGCGTGATGAAGTTGCTGGTAGGCAGGCCACCCCAGGCCGTGGCGGACCTGATCGATGCCGCCGGCGTGACGCGCACGGCGGTGACGGAGCAACTCAACGAGTTGGTGGCGGCGGGGTTCGTGCAGCGCGGTACCGAGCGATTGTCCGGCCGGGGGCGCCCGCGCCACGTGTACACGGCCACCAATGCCTCCCTGGCGTCGTTGTTTGCCAACCACCACCACCTGGTCGTCCCCGCCATCTGGAAGGTGCTCGAAGAACTCGGTGGCGACGAGTTGACCGGGGAGGTTCTGCGGCGGGTCGGGCATGAACTGGCCAAGCACTATCGGCGCCGGATCACGGCCAGGGAACCTCGGAAGCGACTCAGAAAGTTCGCCGAACTGCTCCGCGAAGAGGGGGCACTGGTAGAGGTCGTCGAGGAAAATGGGCACCTCGTGATGCACAAGCGGAGTTGCCCCTTCATCAGCATGCTCGACGACAACCGTTCCGTGTGCTGCGTGGACCAGGCGATGATGGCCGAAGTGGTCGGCCGTCCGATCCGCCGCACCAACTACCGTCTCGAGGGAGCTTTCTGCTGCACCTTCGAAATCGACGCCGGCGCCTGATCGGGGAATGACGAATGGCGAACGACGCGTGAGGAAGTGGGCCGGGCTCGCCGTTCGTGCCTGGTTATTGTGATTTGCATGCCACGTCGATCCATCCTTCTGCCGCGTCCGATGCTGTTGGTGGCCCTGCTCTCATCGGGCGCGGTGCTATTGGCCTTGGGTGCGGTGCTGTTGGCGCTGGACTGGTGGATCTGTATGCCGGAGGGAAAGACCGCCCACTACGTGGGCCGCCAGGAGTGTGCCCGATGCCATCAGCAGGAGGACGAGTTATGGGCGGGCTCGGACCACGATCGGGCGATGGCCCCCGCCACGCCCGAGACGGTGCGGGGAGACTTCGACGACCGGAAGTTCACCTACCTGGGCTTCGAGAAGATCCCCAGCCTGGCCAAGGGCGACTTCCAGACCGTGGTCGGCCATATTCAGCCCGCGCTATGGGCGATGGCCCTGCGCGAAGCCGACCAGCGGTTGAAGGACAAGGTCCTCGGCGCTATGGCCGAGCAGACTGCCGCCCGGGTGACCGAGGAGATGGACAAGCTCGTCACGGTCCGGCCCTGCGACATAGCGCAGGCCCAGGATGAAATCGCTCACGTCGTCAGTGACTTGGGAAGCGCCGGTCAGATCACGATCGACTTCGGCGTAACCTCGCGGATGTTTCGCCGCGGCGAGAAGTTTTTCATCGAGACGGACGGACCCGACGGCGAGATGCAGACCTTCCAGATCAAGTACACCTTCGGGGTGCGGCCGTTGCAGCAGTACCTGGTCGAGTTGCCCCGCGGCCGGGTGCAATGCCTGCCGCTCGCCTGGGACACCGAGAAGAAGCGTTGGTTCCACCTCTATCCCGGCGAGCAGATCCCCGCCGGCGACATGCTCCATTGGACGGGCCCGCTACAAAACTGGAACTACATGTGCGCCGAGTGCCACAGCACCAACCTGGAAAAAAAATACGACCTCAAGAGCAATACCTATCACACCATCTGGTCGGAGATCGACGTCAGTTGCGAGACCTGCCACGGTCCGGGCAGCCTGCACGTGGAACTGGCCGATTCGCTGGGGGTCTTCTGGGACCGTCGCATCGGGTACGGCCTGCCGCGGCTGAAGGACCCCAATTCCCGGGTGGAAATCGAGAATTGTGCCCCCTGCCATACGCGTCGCCGGGTGGTCTACCCCCAGGAATTGGAGGGCAAGGCGCTTCGCGCCGAGTATCCGCTGCTCGACTACTACACGCCGCAACTGCTCGACGGCAACCTCTACTACGCCGACGGACAGATCCTCGAGGAGGATTACGTCTACGGCTCGTTTATCCAGAGCAAGATGTACGAAAACGGCGTCCGCTGCACGGATTGCCACGATCCCCACTCGCTGCGGGTGAAGTATATGGATCCCAGCGCGCCCTGGGGAACCATGCCCGACAACCGGCTGTGCACCGGGTGCCACACCAAGCAGCACCCTGCGGGCAAGTATGATACGCCCGCCCACCACCACCATCCCGATTCGTCGAAGCCGGGCACCAGGTGCGTTGAGTGCCACATGCCCGAGACAACCTACATGGTCGTCGACCCGCGGCGCGATCACAGCCTCCGCAATCCGCGGCCGGACCTGACGATCGATTTGGGAATCCCCAACGCCTGCAACGTTTGCCACAACGACCGCTCCCAGGGCGAGACCCCCGAGTGGGCCCAGCAGCAGGTGCGGAACTGGTACGGCCAGCGCAAAGGTCCGAAACACTTCGCCTACGCGATCGCCGCCGGCCGTCAGCAGAAACCGGAAGGTCGCCGGGACCTGGATGTGCTGACCCGGCGCAAGGACATCAGCCCGATGGTCCGGGCCAGCGCCATAGCCTTGCTCGGCCGCTATCCGAGCGAAGCAGGGCACGCCGCGGTGTTTCGCGGGCTGGAAGACCCCGAGGCCCTGGTCCGTGCCGTAGCCGTGCAGGGCTTCGAGCCGCTTCACGCCGCGGACTTCCGGCGGCTGAAACAGTTCCGCAATATCAAGAAGGAGCTCCGCAGCATCGAGCAGCTCGACGATCGCAGCGAACAACTCCAGCGCTTGGAAGCCCTGGGCATGCCGCGCGAACAACTGATGCGCATCGCCGCCACTAACGACCCGCTCGAAATCGCCCCCGCACTCCGCGAAAGCTACCGGCGGCTGGCCCCGATGCTCGGCGATCCGCTCCGGGCAGTCCGCACCGAAGCCGCCAGGGTGCTGAGTCACTTTCCCCGGGAGGCCTTTACCGGGAAAGATCGCCGGGCGATGGACGCCGCGCTGGAGGAGTACATTACCGGGCTGAAGAGTCTCCGCGACCAGGCGGGGGGCCACCTGAGGATGGCGATCCTCCATGAAAACCTCGGTGAGCCCGACCAGGCCAAACAGGAATATCAAACCGCCATCCGCCTCGACCCCCGCTTCTTCCAGGCCCGAACCAACCTGGCCATGCTCTGTGCTGCCCAGGGCCAAAGGGCCGAGGCGGTCAAGCACTTCCGCGAGGCGATCCGGTCCGAGCGCAGGCTGCTGGCCGAACTCGAGCAGCACGCCCTGGACGCGACCGAACTGACCTTGACTCTGGCCGATACCCACTACTCGCTGGGTCTGCTGCTGGCCGAACACAAAGACCGTCTGGAAGAGGCGACCAAAGAACTGGCCGAGGCGGTTCGGCTTGCGCCGAGCAACGCC
Organism: uncultured Planctomycetaceae bacterium; assembly: GCA_964618095.1. Taxonomy (GTDB): domain Bacteria; phylum Planctomycetota; class Planctomycetia; order Pirellulales; family Thermoguttaceae; genus CAZUAM01. The sequence continues at coordinate 14,589 of CAZUAM010000101.1, forward strand.
CGAATGCATTACAACTACGGTGTGGCGCTTCAACAGTTGGGCAAGGCCGACCAGGCCGAGCAGTTGTACCGGGCCGCCTACAAGCTGGCGCCCGGGGTGCCTGATTACCTCTCCGCGCTGGTTAGCCTCTACACTCAGCAAAAGCGCTGGGGCCGCGCTCTCAAGTGTGCCGAAGAACTCGTCCGCCGGCAGCCCGACGATCCACAGATGCGGGCGTTGCTGGAGTACGTCAAGCGGGAGGCGGGGAAGAATGATGAGTGATGAATGCTGAATGATGAATGAGGAATCATGCACAGCTTCAGCGGCCGCCGGCAGACTGGCCGACGCAACGTTTAGCGGCCGCCGGTACGGCGGCCCAGATTGCGTTTGCCGTCCAGCGCCACGCCGTCAGATATAGCGTTTAGTGCCCTCATTCATCATTCATCATTCATCATTCCCTCGGCCCCCCGCGAAAAACCAACCGAAAGCAGCC
>CAZUAM010000102.1:0-12197 GCA_964618095.1 uncultured Planctomycetaceae bacterium
GCCTGCCCCAGCCCGCAACCCATTCCGAGTGGGCCTCCGTGGCCGTGTTGCGCCCGCGGTGGTCCCGCTCCGGCGAGCGACTGACCGTCGTCTATGCGGGGCAGCAGTTGCAGATGGAACTCGGCTGCGGGAAGGACCTGCTCTGGTCGGGCCCCTGGGAGTTGGAGGTCCGCATCGACGGCCGGTCGGCCATGCCCGAGTCCGATTGGGAACAGCTCTGCTGGGTCTCCGACGACGACGCCGATTTCCTCGAGCTGGAAATCGAGCTCAGCGGTGGCCTGCGCGTGCAACGCCAGATGCTCCTGGCCCGCCAAGACCACTTCCTCCTCCTGGCCGACGGCGTCCTGGGTGTCCGGTCGGCCAGCTTGGAGTACCGCGGCTGCCTGCCGCTTTGCCCGCGTGTTTCGTTCCAAGCAGCCAAACAGTCCCGCGAGGGCTTTCTCGCCAGCACCAAACGCCGGGCGTTGGCCATGCCGCTGGCCTTGCCCGAATGGCAGGCCGACCTGCGAGTCGGGCAACTCAGCCAAACGTCCAACGGACTTCAGTTGCGCCAATCGGCCCGGGCCCGCCGTCTCTACGCCCCGCTGTTTTTCGACCTCGATCGTCGCCGCATCAACCGCCCGGCCACCTGGCGGCAGTTGACCGTCGCCGAGTCGCTGGCGGTTCAGCCGGATGAGGTAGCGGTGGGCTATCGCGTGGCGGTCGGCAAAAAGCAGTGGCTGATCTATCGCTCGCTGGCCGAGAAGGCAAACCGGACCCTCTTGGGCCACAATCTCTCCACCGAGATGCTAACGGCCCAGTTCCACCGCTCCGGCGAGGTGGAGCCGCTGCTGGAGATTGAGTAGCCGCTTGCGGCCTAGCACCCCCACGGCAATTTCACCTTAGGGGCGAACGATAAATAACTTCCCGTTTTCTTGTGGGAGGCGACTCTGTCGGCGACAAACGTGCGGCAATGCGCAGTCGCCGACAGAGTCGCCTCCCACAACTTATTCTTCGGCCGCTCCTTAGAGGTTGCCAAGAAAGAAAACGTCGCACTTTGAGTCCACATGAACTTCGTTCACCCTCGAGGAGGAAAACCCTCACCCCGGCCCTCTCCCAGCGGGAGAGGAGGCTTGGCTTCGTAGGAGAGAATAGCCCCGCCCGGGAGGGCGGGGTTGGAGCCGGCCACGTTCCGGGAACCCCGCCCTTCCCGGCGGGATTATGTGCAAACGAAAAGATGCGAACGCCTTCTCGTACGATCCCTCAGCTCCACTGTTGCAGGCCGATCTCCACGTCTTCCTGCTCGTTGCACGAGATTCTGCGGACGTCGTCGCGCGCCGCGAAGAAGGCGCCAACCACCGCCGGATCCCACTGCTGGCCCGCCCCGGCGCGGAATATGCCGTCGATCTTCTCGTCGGGCATCCTCTGGCGGTAGGGACGGTCGCTGCCCATGGCGTCGAAGGCGTCCGCCACCGCGACGATTCGCGCCGACAGCGGGATCTTCTCCGAGCACAGTCTGTGCGGGTACCCCCCCCCGTCCCACGATTCGTGATGGTGCAGAACCACCGGCAGCACGTCGTCCAGCTTCTTGATGTCCTGAAGGATCCTGTGACCGATCTCTGAGTGCTTCTTGATGTGTTCGTATTCCGCCTCGGAGAGTCTTCCCGGCTTGCGCAGCACACTGTCGTCGATGCCGATCTTGCCGATGTCGTGCAGCAAGCCGGAGAGGTAGATCGTGCTGAGCGTCTTGGCGTCGCAGCCGAGTTCCTCGGCCAGCCGGACGGCCACCCGCGCTACCCGATCACTGTGACCGCAGGTGTAGGGATCCTTGGCGTCGATGGCCGAAGTCATGGCGCGGACGATGCCCGCCAGCAGCTCGGACTGCTGCCGATAGAGCTCGATGTTGCCGCTGTGAATGCCCAGAATGGCCGCCACCGAACTCAGCAGGCTGGCCTCCACCGTGCCGAACTCGGCGTCGTCCACGTGGTTCAGCGCCGCCAGCCAGCCGAATAGGTTGTCACCTTCGGCCAAGGAAACGGCAATCATCTGCCGGACTTGCGGGCAGGGCCACTCGGCCTGCTCGGTCACCTGGCGATTGACCACCACCGGCCATTTCGCCGCATCGGGACCCAGGTGTTCGATCAGCGCGGCAAACTGCTGGCCGTCGAGCGGGCAATCGCCGAAGCTCAGCAGCACCGGCTCGGTGCGGGCCTGGTGGTTTAGGGATTCGTCCTCCTGGGCCACCGGGACCAGTTGGATCGCCAATCCCGCCGCCGGCAACACCTCTTCCATCCATTCCAGTGCCACCCGGCCCAGGTCCTCATCGCTCTCGGAAATCTTCAGGTTCTGGGTCAGCCGGTACAGCAAGCTGATCTCTTCGTAGGTACCGGCCAGGTGGACCGAAAGGCTCTCGCTCTCTTCTTCCAGGGCCTTGATCCGACGCGCGGAACCCCATTGGGCCAGCACCAGCTCGCCCATCCGCCGCAGCGGCTCGGCCGACCAGGGGTCCTGGCGACTTGCCCAGGAGGCGGCTTCCCGGGACCGCATTCCCAACAGTTTGGCGGCCGGGGAGAGATCTTCCCGGGGCCCGACCAGCCGGCTGACGAACGTGCCCACCGCCACCTGGGAGCTTCCGTCAGGAAACCCAAACGGCACCGCCAGCACCAGGAAGGGGTCCTCGTCGTCGATCAGCTCGGGCCGGCCGCGGCGGGCCACCTCGCGACACAGCTCCGCCCGAACGGACCAGTCACGGGCGGGTTGCTTCGAAGCCGCCCGCAGCAACTCCCCGCTTTCCCCATCCAGAATCGTGAATTCCACCCCGAACGCCCCCCGCAGCAGCTCCCCCAACTCCACACTCCCTGCGGCGGGGCTGCCTGCGAGCACCGTCTTCGAATCGGCTTCCAGCAGTTCGTCGGAGGTGAACATGCAACGTACCGGCACACGCCGAGGACCTTCCGGCGTTTGAAAGGATCTTCGAGCGGACTTATAGAAAACACGACTTATAGAAAACACTAGGTCACGGCTACCGGGCATGCAAAGTTGGCCCAATGGGCAGTGGCCCCCGCCCGGCAGCCGCAAAATCCCGGTTCCGCCCGCAACGATTACGCAGACAAACGCCACCCAACTGGCGGTCGTGCCCCGTGTTCGCGCGGCACGGCTGCCGCCCCGCACTACTGCTCCCTCAAGATTCAGCCGAGAGGTTGGCTGCCGGTGGCGGCTTGCCCGCCACCGTCCCCCAGACGCAGGCAAGCTGACCTGGTTCCCATCTTCAAGCTACGCTATCCTGACCGAGAACCGGGAGGTCGCTGCCGATGAAAGAACCCCAAGTCTTGTTCCAGGGACGGCGTTTCCGCGTGGAGCACGCACTGCAAGTCACCCCCGACGGGGCAGAGCACGTCCGGGACGTCGTGCGGCATCCCGACGCGGTAGCCGTCCTGCCACTCTTGGCCGACGGCCGGGTCTGCTTCGTTGAGAACTACCGCGTGGCAGTCGAGCAGACGCTCCTCGAACTGCCCGCCGGAGTCGTAGAGCCGGGCGAAGATCCGGCCCTGACGGCACGACGTGAACTGGCCGAAGAGACCGGATACCGGGCCGAACGGATCGAACTCCTGGCCACCTTCTACACCTCACCCGGCATCCTCGACGAACGGATGTACCTCTACCTGGCCACGTCGCTGCAGCCGGGACAAGCCACACCCGAACCCGGCGAAGACCTCCGGCCGCTCGTAGCCACCTGGCAGCAGGCCCTGGAAATGGCCCGAGACGGCCGCATCCAGGACGCCAAGACCCTGGCCGGGCTGCTCTACTACGAGGCCTTTGGCGGACCGGCGAAAGAATGATCTCTAGGGAAACCGGCCTCAATCGAAGAAACCGACGTCCCGCAAATCACCCTCAATTCCGCCCCACATCCCGCCGGACTGAGACCCCACCATGCCGATCACTCCAATCACGGCCATCAGGATCAGCGCCAACATCACGGAATACTCCACCGCGGTGGCTGCCTCTTCGTCGCGCAGTATGCTGCATATTCTGTCGATAAATCGCATAGTCGAGCCCCCCCCTTCCAGACGTGCAAGCCGGACGGGAAGCAAAGGAGTTGGGTATAGAATCACCCTTGAAACTCTACCTTATCGACAGAGTCTGTCAAAAAGCGGTGGCCCTTCGCGCGGTGCGGGGTCAATGGAACTCGTGCCGGCGACTCGGAGGCCAATAGATCCACCGGGCAACCCCGATGAAACCACATCTAGTGAACACACCGAAAACTCAGGGAAACAGGTGTAAAATCAGTACGCGGCGGCAGAAGGTACCTGCCATAGCCGCAGGGCAATGGCCTCCGGACGCGCAACGCGTTGCGTTTCGGCTACAGGAAGAACCATTTGCAGCAGGATTTCCGCCGGCATGTACTTGAGCGAAGTTTCGCATTGACACCGGCACTCGACCCGGCGCTGAGGTAGTAGTCGGAAACCGATGGCCGCTACGGACCGCCCGCCGCTGCGTCGCCTCCCGGAAGTCCCGCCGGATCGATCCCCGGGGGATCGGTCGATTGCAGCGGAGCCTGCCAGCGGATGATCCGGCTGGCGGCCGCACCGGCCTCCGCACTCCCGGCGAACCCGACCTCGCTGCGGACCAGCCCGGCCATCGAAACCGCCGCGTCGTCGAGCACCTGCTGCCCCCCGTCCGACCCCCGCCATGCGGCGATCGCCGCCTCGGGCGATACCAGCGAGCCCTGGCCGGTCCAACGGATGCTCCCGAGTATCCGCTGCGGCGAATCGGCACTGTTGAACAGCAGCAATGCCGCGCCGGGTTTGGGCACAAACGCACATCGGACCGCCCGAATCGAAATCTCGCCCGGCTGGTCTTCGAGCCCTTGGCAGCCACATTCCAGCACGGGGCCCGCGCCCCGCAACGTCACCTGCCCCAGCGTAATCAGGACCGGCTCGTCCGCCCCGGGGCAGTGATCCAGCCGCACCAGCGGTCCGGTGCCGAGATGCAAGGTGTTCGCCAACTCCACCGCCAGTGCCCCCACCGTCCGACAATCCACCCCCGCGTCAACCCGCCGCAACACGCAGTCGCTCAACTGCACCCGCCCGCTGGGCAGCGAAAACTCCGATTCCCCCGATTCGGCCGGATGGGTCCAGCGGATCGCCACCGGTGGCGTCGATAGCCGGCCGGTCGACCGGAACAGGCAGCCGCGAAACTCCGCCCGGCCACACCGCAGATCAACGATGGCGGCCTGCCGGGCCGTCGCATCCTCTGCCTGGGGAGGATGATCCCAGACGAAGTCCACCTTCTCGAAGCGGACGTCCTCCGCGCCCACGACCAGCCCGGTCCGCGGAACCATCAGCAACGGCCGCGTCCCCGGCACACCCCGCACGCACTGGCCCGCCCCCAGCCGAAGCGATTCCATCCGAAGCGGCCCGCCCGAGGCCAGCACAAGGTCTTCCGGACCGTTGCCAGATGCTGCCGATGACGGAAGCTCCGCTTCATAGTCTGCCGCGACCACGCCACCATCGACAACTCGATCCCGATAGCCCCGCCCGGAAGGGCGGGGTTCCGCGGAAGCCTCAGACGTGTCCGCAACCCCGCCCTGCCGGGCGGGGCTACTGTCTGGCGACTTCGTTGCGACGGATTCCTCATGTCCTCTCGGCCACGGCAGCCCCGCTGGCCAAATCGGCCACAGAATCGCCACGGCAACCACCAGGCAGCCGGCCGTCGCCGCCAGCCACAACGGCAGCCGGCCCAACCGGCCGCTCGCCGGAGCCGACGCCGGCCAGCGTGCCGGCGAGCGTCCCTGCCGGGCCAGACACCGCGCCAGGACCCGTCGTCCGCGGCGGCTGGGCGAGCCCAGCATGCCCGCTAGCCGGGCCATCGACTCGGGCCGGCCGCTCGGCTCCCGCTTCAAGCAGGCCATAATGGCCGCCCCCAACTCGTCCGCCACCTCCGGCGCCAGCCGCCGCACGTCGAATACCTTGGCCGCCTGCGCAGCACGAAGCTTCCCCAGACTGTCCCCGCCCGGCAGCGGCGGACGACCGCAAAGCATGTGCCACCAGACGCAACCGCAGGCGTACACGTCGCCGACGATCGTCGGCCGAGTCCCGTCGGTGATCCGCTCCGGGGCCAGGTAGTCATACGCCTCCGGCAGCAGATCGGCCCGGGCGTAGCCCTCTTCCGGCCGGAGGATCACCCGCAGCCCCGGCTCCAATAGCACCACCCCGCCGGCCTCGGTCAGCATCACCGACGCCGCGCTCACGTCACCGTGACACAGCCCGGCCTTCTGAAGCGTGACCAGCCCGCTGAGCATGGCCCGGGCAATCTCCAGGGCAACTCCCGGCGGAAAGCGGCCGTTGTGCACCATCCACTCGGCGGAAGTCTGGCCCTCGACCCACGGCGAGGCGGCCCAAATCCGGCTGCCGTCCCTCCCGGCTTCCACGATCGGGGCAAGCCGCTCGCACCCTAGCTTCGGTGCAGCCGCGGCCAAGGCCTCCAGCCGGCCCAGAATCTCGTCGGACCGCTCGCCCCCCTTTTCCGCCACCACAAGTCGGACGATCTCGCCGGATTCGACCCGGCGGGCCCGGTAGCAGGCCGCGTAGTCGGGCCGGCGCAGCGGACTGCACAGCAAATAGGGTCCGATCCGCAGCGACTCGCCCCGACCGGCGTTGATCGCGGCGGCCTGATAGGGCGTGACGATTCGGGCCTGGGCCAGGGCGTCGACCCAGACCGAGTCGAACCGCGGCAGATCCCGGGCCAACCGGCGGACCCGGCGGCCCATCCGGCAGACATCTGCGGCGCCGGCCAGCCCCAGACGCTCAACAAGCGTGATCAGTTCTGGCGGCGGCGGTTCCCGCATCGCTTCTTCCGTGAAGCAGGGCAACCCAAGTGATTCACCGTCTTATGTCGCGACTTCCAACCCGCAGAAAGCCGCTTGCGGCTTAGCATGGCAGCATCGGGGGCCGTCCGAAAACCAGTCTGCCACGGCCACACCGACCGTTCCCCCCCCCCCCAGCATACTATTCTCCCCGCAGTCGCCCACGGCTGCAATAGAGAAAAATGGGCACCAACACCTGGCAGCCCTACCACGCCACCTCGGGCACAGCAAAATCGCCCTCTATCGTCTGAGGCATCCTCCAGACCCGATCCCCCGCCCGATCGGTGAAATACAGCCGCGACTCGCTCCTTTCCAACGGGTTGCCGTCGGCCCAGAAGGCGTAGAAGTCCTGGTCCGCGCCCAGCGGACGGCGGATGTAGCTGTGATTGTAGCGGCTGTCCTGGGTGATCTGCCTCTTCTGCCAGGTCTCGCCTTGGTCGCCGCTGGTCCACACCGCTACCTCGCCGCCGGTGGCGTAGGGCTGCGGTCCGGTCTCGGTCGGGCCGATGATCCGCCAGGTGCCGTCGGCCTCGATGTAGACCGACCCGAAGTCGTAGTTGTGATCCGACCGGGTCACCTCCGACAGCCGCCACCGCCCGCCCGTCCAATGGGCGACCTCCCACACGCGAGGGTCGTTCTCCGGTCCCGGCTGATACCCGTTGCTGGTCACGTAGAGGATCACCGGATTGCCCCGGGCGTCGAAGCTGAGGTCCTTCAGATAGACCATCCGACCGTCCGCACTGTACTTGTGGACCAGCGCCGCGTTGTCGGTCTTCCTCAGCGGCGTAGTGATCGGCGTGCCGTCGGCCGTCCGCCAGGTTTGCCCCATGTCGTCGGTGTACATGTAGTACAGATCGGTCCGCTTGTCGACGTTTCTGCCCGGGTGGCGGTTCAACGCCGTGCCCACCTTTTCGCCGCGCCGCCAACTGATCTGGTAGTGCCCGGGCAGTTCGCTCAACTGCTTGCGCGCGGTCCAGGTCCGCCCCCCGTCAACCGTGGTCGTCATATAGAGCTGCCGGCCGTTGGTGTACCGTGTGTACAGCAGCAACAGCCCCGCGCGGTGGCGGGGTATCGCATCCGCGGATACCCCCCACCGCCGCGGCACGTGCCACGGCTGGGCATAATTGAATCGGTGCTGGGGAAACACACTCTCGGGCAGCTCCACCTCCCGGAACGACTCGATCGCGTAGGGCCGCGTGCTCCGGTACAGCACCGAGCGGCGGTTGGCGCTGCCGTGCACGTTGCAAAAGACCCAAAGAAACCCCTCCTCATCGATGCTCAGCGACGGGTTGTCGTGCGCGTCGCCCGTGTTCGTATCGCGGACCACCCGCGGCCGGGCCAACCTCCCGGTGGCGTGATCGTAGCAGGAAATCAGGTTCTGAAGCCTGCCCTGGGCGTTCACTCCTCCGTAGACAAAGAACGTCTTGTCCGCGGTTCGGCTGTAGCAGGCCATCGGCAGGATAATCTGCGGATAGGTCCCCAGCCCGCCGCTGTACTTCTGGCCGCCACGGCACGGCATGTTGTACCAGATCCCGCGAAACCCGGGGGCCGTTTGCAGCGCCGTCTCCGCACCCGGCGCAGCCGTGGAGAACGCCACACACAAGATCGCCGCAAAGACACCGCCAAGGCTCACTGACCTCATCACTCGTTGACCTCGGATCTCGGGCTCGGGACTCAAGTGCTGCGCAGGTCGGACGTCAGCTTCCCGAAACATGACCGCCTCTTTTAGCGAGCGGAGGCCTTGTCTCCGACTAGACTGATCTCCGGCAGAGTTCCCGAAGAAACTCCTTCATCACACGCAAAGCGGGGTGTCCGAAATCCCAGAGTCCGGCTCGGGCACTCTCACTCAACGTCCGCGCCGGCTTTTCACCAGCCGCAATGAGGGCGTGGACCTTTACCTTTGCCCGCCAGTTTGGATTTGGGTTCCTGCTGCCGTTCTCAACGCAATCGAGGTACTGTTCAACGCACTGCATCGGAAGGTCAGGCGATGCCGCTTGAAGGACTGCGTGTTCGAGGCACCCGGAATCCGCTCCGTGGGGGATCAAGAGAAACCCGACGGCAGGTCTTCCCGAAGTCACGACCATCGACCCGTCCGGAATGGGAAAGCCGTTGTTTCCGAACGCCGACTTGATGCTGTCGGCCATCCCGGCGGCGTTGCCTTGCGCGTCGCGGATGACGCCGATTGCTCTGACGCGGTCCTCAAAACCTTCCAGCGTCTTGAAGATGGAAAGCCAACGGCTCAACTTGCCCCTGGCTATCTCCATGAAGTCCCACAACTGCACGTCTTGGAGGTCCGAGGCGTCCTTTATCTGATTCAACAGCGTGTAGAAGTAGTCCTTTCCTTCTACTGCGATAGCGACGGGCTTCTCAATACTGCCTTTCGGGGTGGGCATTTCCGCGGTCATCTGACGTCCATTCCTGCCGCCTCGGCATCGTGGAGCATCGCATAGTCGTAAGGTTGTTGCGACACCTTGCCATCGGTGCTTCGATCGATGCGGTACACGCGCAGAGCATCGGGCTCGTCGGAGAATGCCGGTAGTGTTTGCCGCAGCATTTCTTCGTTATGCGTACTGCAAAAGACCTGAAAATCGTATTGTCGCGACAGCTCGAGGACGGACTTCCATAACCCTCGCATGACGGAGCGGTGCAGCCCGGAGTCAATCTCGTCCACGATTAGCAGTTTGCCAGGCTCCGATGATACGATCCCCGTTACTATAAGAGCCACACGGCAAAACCCGTCTCCAAGCACGCTCATCGGCACGAGCGTAGCGCCCCCCAGATCTGCGAGCACCGTTGGCTGCTTACCCTGAGTTCCTGGGACCAATCTTTGCACGCGTGGATCGACGTTCCTGACGGCGTCAATGAAACGCCCTTCTGACTTGTTGGAATAGAGGGTAGTCAAGGCGCTGGCCGTTTCTCCAAGACTGCTTGCGCGCCTGGCATGAATGAAGAATGCCCCGGCAAAGCGGTGTCGCGTCTTTGCCTTCACCGTCTGCTGGAATCCAGTCTCAAGCAGATCGAGCACGGCTTCGACTTCCTCGCCTTCCCGCGGCCGATACTGCATCCTCAGGCCGCGCAATGTCTCCTCGTACCCGATTCCGGTGGAAGACAAGGCCGAAGACTGATCCGCCCCTGTGTCCGGTGCGTCGGCTCCAGAGGCACCGAATATGGCATCTGCCACAACCGACGCTTCTTCCGTATCCGTCTGATACTCAAACAGCATCCTCCTGTGAGGATCCATGCCACTGAACAAGGTCAACAGGCTATGCCATGCTCGTGAATTCGGAGGAGGCATCTCGCGGCAAAGATTGGCCTTAAGTAGGAAGCCCGGCGCAGTTGGTGTTCCGACGACTGCCATCGCTTCAAGGATGCTCGTCTTGCCCCCACCATTCCGGCCAACCATGACGTTGACCCGACGGAAATCCTCTATGGAGAAATCGTCGATTCCTCGAAATCCGTCAATCGTGATTCTGCGAAACATCTTTCTACGCCTTTCTGCTGCGCAGTGAAGCGTCCAACACGGTTTCGACCGTGCTCAACAGGACGTCGAACGAAGTCGGGGCGGCCAGATTCGAACTGGCGACTTCCTGCTCCCAAAGCAGGCGCGCTAACCAGGCTGCGCCACGCCCCGTAGATGATCTATCTTACCGGCTGAAGCTGCAACCCGCAATCACCACGCGGCACGCTAGCCGGCACAGGTCCGGGCGTCGGGCCCGACGCCGTCGCTCAGGTGCCGCCGCAGCCGCTCGAACTCCTCGTGGCTGCGAAAGTGGATCACCAGCTTGCCGCGGCCGCGGGCGTTGTGGGTGATCGTGACCTTCGTGCCCAACGCCGCCCGAAGCTCCTGCTCCAACGCCGCCAAATGCTCGCTCTGCGTCCGAGGTCGGCCCGACTGGTCGCCCTCGGGCGCGATCACACGCAACGGCCCCCCATCGGCCGCGTCAATCTGCTGCTGCACCAGACTCTCCGTCTGGCGGACGTTCAGCTCCTCCCGCTGAATTCGCCGGCAAAACTCGATCTGCTCGCGCTCTTCGCCCAGCGGCAGCAGCGCCCGGGCGTGGCCCTGGGTGATCTTGGCCTCCCGGATGGCCTCCTGGACCGGCTGGGGCAGATCCAGCAGCCGGATCAGGTTGGCCACCGTCGAGCGGTCCAGCCGCAGCCGGGCCGCCAACTCTTCCTGCGTGCACGCGTACATCTCCAGGTACCGCTGGAAGGCAGCCGCCTTCTCTAGCGGGTTGAGGTCCTTCCGCTGGAGGTTTTCGATGATCGCCAGCTCGGCCGTCTGCCGCTCGTCGGCCTCGACCACATTGGCCGGCACCGCGCTCCAACCGGCCTCACGCGCCGCCCGAAGCCGCCGCTCGCCCGCGATCAACTGGTAGCGGTCCTCCACCCGCCGTACCACCACCGGCTGCAACAGCCCGTGGGCGGTGATGCTCTCGGTGAGCGACTGCATCTCCGACCGGTTGAAGTCCTGCCGGGGCTGCGAGGGGTTGCTGTCGATCTGCCCCACCTCGAGCCGCTGGGGGCCGCCGCCTGCGGCGGCTTCCGGCCCGGCCGGAGGCTGCGGGGCCCCGTGTCCCTCATCGGGCGGCTCGGCCGGCTGGGGGGCCGGTTGCACCGGCGGGCCCTCGTCCGGTAAAGCCGGGGCCCCTTCCGGCTGCTCCGCGGCGCCGTTCGATGGAATTTCAGCCTCAGTCGGTGGATCGACCCGGTCGGGTGCGCGTCCCAACAGGGCCTCCAGCCCACGCCCCAATCGTCTTTCTCTAGTCACGCTGAAGTACCTCCATGCAGAGTTCCACGTGCGCCCGGGCGCCCCGGGCCCGGGGTGCGTAGTCGATCACGGATTTGCCGTGGCTGGGTGCCTCAGAGACCGCCACGTCGCGGGGAATGACCGTCTCGTAGACGATCTCGCCAAAGAATTCTCGTACCTCCCGGTCCACCTCGTGGGTCAACTCCAGGCTGGGGTCGTACATCGTCAGCACGATCCCGCCGAACTGGAGCCGGTGGGTCTTCCGCTCGATGACCTGCCGGACGACCTCGATCATCTGCGCGAGCCCCTCCATGGCAAAATACTCACATTGGATTGGAATAAATACCTCAGTAGAGCTAGAAAGCGCAGTCTTTGTGAGCCGGCCCAAAGACGGCGGGCAGTCGATCAGCACGAAGTCGTAGCCGCTCAGTCCCCGCGTGAGGTGCTCGCGCAGCCGGTCCGCCTGGTCTTCGTCGTCCCGGGTGAGCGTCTCCACGTCGCAGAATCTGCGGCTCCCGGGCAACAGGTGGAGCTGCGGCAGGTCGCCGTCAAGCACCCCCTGACGAAGGGGCTCCGAGGCAACCAGGGGATGACTCTCGGTCG
>CAZUAM010000102.1:12207-15050 GCA_964618095.1 uncultured Planctomycetaceae bacterium
GTTGCACTGCGGGTCCAGGTCCACAAGCAGCGTCTCCGACCCCGCCTTGGCCAGTGCCGTGGCCAGATTGACCGCGGTGGTCGTCTTGCCGACGCCCCCTTTCTGATTGGCAATACAAAGGGTCCGACCCACAACAGGCCTCCTTGCCCACGCCGCCGGCCCGCCCCGCCGCGACGAGCGCGAGATTGTACCAGGGGACCCGACTGCCGGGAAATGCCAGTTTGGGGAAGGGATTAGGGATTGGGGATTGGGGATTGGGGATTGGGCATGGGGGAGTGGAGCGGAACGCGCAGCGACTGCGGTCGGTGGGGGACCCAGAACGAGTCCTGCGGTGATTCCCCGGCCGCGCCCAACGTTCCACGTGAAACAACTCGACCACCTGTACTACCTGTTTCACGTGAAACACCCGTTTCCAAGAACCCGCACGGCCTGTGTATACGTGTTCCACTGGAAACGCCCACTTGCCGCCAACCCTAACGCCCCCTACCGGCGGTTCAGAACACCAGCATCCCGCCAGCGTACCAGCCGACAGCCAGCAGCACGTCCGTGGCGACAATGCCAACCCCCAGCCAATGGAGCCAGTCGCGGCGCAGGCCTCCACACAGGTCTACGACGACGGCCACCAGCAGAAACACCCCCACGATCAGCCACCCCAGCGGAAAGTCGAAGGACCACCGCGTGGGACCGAGCACGGCGATGCCGACGTACCACAGGCCCCTCATCAAGCCGACACCCGCCAGCACCCCGAGGCAGATCTTCCACCTCTTGCCCCCCCGGAATGCCACGGCAGCATAGAAATACCCCCCGGAGCACAAGATCCCCGCCAAGCCGTACACCACAGAAATCGAAGCACCTCGGGTCACGCCGGTTGTCTCCGCCAGCACCACGCACAGGCCCCAACTCGAAAACCACAGCAACGCTGTGAGGGTCTCGATGATCACCAGCCAATGGCCCGGCTGGAACTGCCCGGGGAGCCGGCGAATCCTGGCCAGCAGCAGGACGCCGCTGCCGACGATCCCCGCCGCATGGGCCGCGCTGTACATGAAGCGGGACGCCTGCGAGGCGATGGCCAACTCCGGCGACGTCGGCGCGAACCCCCTAGCGCCGATCATCTGCATCCCCATCCAGAACTTCAGCAGCACCGCCGTGGCCGCCGTCCAGGCCAGCAGGTGGATGATCCCCAGCCGCGGCGGACGATAGTACTCGGCAAACGGTGAGCCGGGAGCCAGCGGAGACCGCCCCGCCAACTGCGGCCCGCCGGAGCTGTCGAGATGATCGGCGTGGGGATCAGTCATCGGACAGCGTGCTCGTGGTGGCCCGTTTCACGTGAAACGTGCAGTGATCGGGTCGAGGTCTTGCCTCTCGGGGATCGTTGCGACGTACTGCCGGGCGATTACCACGCGCCGGGCAAGCCCGGCCGCTAAGCGTTCCCCCTTCCGCCTTCCGCCTTCCGCCTTCCCCTCACTCCAGCGGATTGATCACCAGCCCGCTCAGCAGCTTCGGATAGAAATACGTGCTCTTCGCCGGCATCCGCTCGCCGCCGAGGCTGATCGTGCGGACATGGTCCACCGTGGCCGGCATCACCAGCGCCGCCAGCGGGTACTCCCCAGAGCGCAGCCCCGCAACCACCTCCTCGACCAGGTGGACGTATTTCGGCGTGGGCGGATCCGTGCAGCCAAGCAGGTCTTCAATGATCAGCCGCTGGAGGATGCTCACTCCCAGCTCGCGCCATTCCCGGGTGTGGTCCTCCGCAACTTCGGCCAGCCGGGCCCGGCCGGCGTCGGTAAATTCCACGATCAGCCAGCGTTGGTCCTTTTGCGTAAACAGTCCCAGCGTACCCTGATCCGCCGCCGTCTCGATCTCTTCCCAGACGGCCTCGGCCCGCTCGAGTCCTTGGCCGGCCGGGCGGACGGCGAAGCACTCGCCCAGCTTGGCGGCCAGCTCCTGGGAAGTCATCTCCGGCAGCCCCGCAAACAGACGATGCGTGGGCAGGACGATCAACCCCGGGTCTTCCATCGCCACGCACATCGTCAGCACGAAGTTGGCCGGGTGGTCCTTCGAGAGCAGTCCGGCGTCGTAGATCTGCTCGCGGTAGTTGCAGGCCGTCTCGTAGCGGTGGTGTCCGTCGGCGATGAAGATCGGCTTCGGGCCGATCGCACTCGCCAGGCCCGCGATCACCGCCACGTCCGTGACCGGCCACAACCGGTGGACGACGCCCAGGTGATCGGTGGCCACCACGGGCGTCTGGCCGGCAACGGCGTCTTCCAACAAGCCTTGGGCCTCGCCCGCCGGGTCCGGGTACAGGGCGAAGATCTGGCTGAGGTTCGCCCGGCATACCACCGTCAGCATCAGCCGGTCCATCTTGGGCCCCGTCATCGTCTCCTCGTGGGGGAAGACCTGCCCCTGGCCGAACGGGGAGATCCGCAGCCGGGCCATGAAGCCGCGTCGGGTGTAGCTTACACCGGCGTGGGTGAACTCCTGGTGATAGACGTAGACGGCCGGACCGGCCTCGCGAAACAGCACGCCCTCGCTCCGCCAGTTCTTCAGAAACCGCCGCGCCCGCGTGTAGCGATTGTCCTCCGCGTCGTCGTCGCCCGGCTCCAGCCGGTTCAGGATCAGCCGGACCACGTTGCAGGGGTGCTTCTTGTACAGCTCATCCTGCAACTCCGGCCCAATCGTGTCGTAGGGAGGTGCCACCACGTCGCTTAGGCAACCGACGTGGCCCAGATCGTAGCGGAGACCGCGGAAGGCTTGGATTTCGGGCACGGGGGGAAGGAGGGATTAGGGATTAGGGGGCAAGTATCAGTACATTGGAGTCACTTTTTTGTCACAACAATGACAAG
>CAZUAM010000103.1:0-14967 GCA_964618095.1 uncultured Planctomycetaceae bacterium
AACACCGTTGCGCGGCCCACAAACACGTTTAGCGGCCGACGGTACGTCGGCCCCTGGCAGCGCCGCATTTGTCAATCTGAGTCAGAACCGAAATGCCACGTTTGGGACGGTCCGTTCGGCCGACAGCAGTGAATTCCACCCCCTTCTCCTTCGAACTGCATCACATCGACGCCGGTTGTGCCGCGCGGCGGAGCACCTTTCGCACGCCGCGCGGATCGGTCGAGATGCCCGCCTTCATGCCCGTGGGGACCCTGGGCACCGTCAAGGGACTGGAAATCGAGCAGATCCGCGGTACCGGGGCACAGATGGTGCTGGCCAATACCTACCATCTGGCACTGCGGCCCGGGGAAAACGTGGTCCAGGCCCTCGGCGGACTCCACCGCTTCATGGGCTGGGACGGGCCGATCCTGACCGACAGCGGCGGCTTCCAGCTCTACAGCCTTGCCCATCGCACCCAGGTCACCGAACAGCAGGCCGTCTTCCGCTCCCACATCGACGGAAAGCTGCTGGAGCTCTCGCCCGAACGGGCGATCGAGATCCAGGAGGCCCTCGGCAGCGACGTGGCCATGACGCTGGACCACGTGGTCGGGCTCCCCAGCGACCCGCAACTGGTCCGCGAGGCGGCCCAGCGGACCGTCCGTTGGGCCAGGCGGTCGCAGCAGGCCGCCACCCGAGACGACCAGGCCCTGTTTGCCATCGTCCAAGGGGGGCTCGATCCACAGTTGCGGCTCGACTGTGCCCGCCAGTTAGCCGAGCTCGATTTTGCCGGCTACGCCGTGGGCGGGCTGAGCGTGGGGGAAGAGCCGACCGAGATGCTCCGCGTCCTGGAGGTGACCTGCCCGGCGCTGCCGGCCGACCGGCCTCGCTACCTGATGGGCGTGGGGCGGCCGCAGGACCTGTTGGAGGCCGTCCGCCGCGGGATCGACCTGTTCGACTGCGTGATCCCCACGCGAAACGGCCGCAACGCCATGGCCTTTACCGACGAGGGGCCGTTGCGGCTGAGAAACCTCCAATACGAGCAGGATTTGCGACCGCTCCAGCAGGGGTGCACCTGCCCCGCCTGCCGTCGCAGCCGGGGCTACCTCCGCCACTTGTTCATGGCCGACGAGATGCTGGGGCCCATCCTGCTCTCGATCCACAACCTGACCTACTACCAGGGGCTCCTGGCCGGCGCCCGGGCGGCGATCGCAGCGGACCGGTTCGAGGGGTTTCGTCTTGGAAAACTGCGGGAATGGGGTAATGTGGGGGATGCTGGCGAACCATTAGGCTCGATTTGAGGGGCCGGACGCCCAAAACGCCCCCTTGCCGACAGCCGGTGACCAACGGCTAATACCCGGCCCCTAACACCCGATAACTGGTGGCTGATACCCAATAGCCGGTGGCTAACAGCCACCGGGACACACGGGGAAACGCCCACCTGCCGCCTGCCGTCAATTGCCGGCAATCGCCCGTTGGCCGGCCGGTTGGGTGTTCGCCGGGTAGTCGACAGACGACCGCCGGGCCGGGCGCGCCCGCCCCCAGCCGCTAGTCCCCTTGTCCGTTGGGGCGCAAGACTTTATGATAGCGTGTTACGATGGTGCGGCTCTTGGCCCGGCACTTGACAAGGTCGGGCCGTTTGTGTTCCTGCCGCGTCGGCTGCGTGGATTCGCGCATGCCGGGAAACTACCCCAAGCGACCTGAAGGACGGGGACCATGGCCAACGCCACTTGGCTGACCGAATGGGCACTCTTCGCGGCAGAGAAGGCCGACGAAAAGAGCCCCAGCATTCTTTACATGCTCTGGCCGTTTCTGATCATCGGCGTTCTGTTCTGGCTGTTGCTGATCCGCCCCCAGCGACAGGAACAGGCCAAGCGGCAGGCAATGCTCAAAGCCGTGAAGAAGAACGACCGCGTGATCACGGCCGGGGGGATCTACGGCGTGGTGACCAACATCCGCCCCGACGCGGATGAAGTCACCGTGAAGGTGGATGAAACGACCAACACCAAGCTCCGTATGACGCTCAGCTCGGTTACCCGCGTGGTGGGCGATGAGCCTCCCGAGGAAAAGACTTCTTCCAAGTAGAGTATCTGCCGGCCGGATACGTCCCGCAGATTCCGTGCCAAGGAACAATGGAGATGTTGAAAAGTCATTCCGGAACAAAGAACCGTATTCGGAGCACGCTGCTAGGTGCGGTGGCGTGCATGGTGGTGTTGCAGGTGCCCGACCCGGCCTGCGGCCAAACGGCGCCGACCATCGATCAGGGCGAGCTGACGTCGGTCACCGAGAACTCCGTAACCATCGATTGGACCTCGCCCCCCGCCGAAAAAGCCAAGCTCGAGGTAACCGTTTTCTACGGGAGCGAAGACGGGAACACGCAAGAGGACGACTGGCAGCAGCAGGCCGACTTCAGCAGGAAGGGCAAAGCAGAAGAACGGTACCAGGTCACGCTCGAGGACCTGGAGCCGGACACCGAGTACTTCTACCGAATTCGGGCCGCCGGCCCGGCCGGCGAAACCTGGTCGGACGCGGCAACCTTCCGCACCCTGGCGTTGAGCCTGCCCTGGTACCTTCTCCTGAAACTCTACGCGCTGCTCCCGGTGGCGATCGTGATCGCCCTGTTTGTCGTGCCGTTCAGCGTGGGCGGCCGCCTCGCCAAGAGGTTTCGCATGCCCGATCACGGCTGGAAAATCGGCCTGATTCTCTGGGCCCTGGCGTGCGGGCTGGTGATTATCGGCTTCCGCTGGCCGCCGAAATTGGGAATCGACCTCAGCGGGGGCACGATCCTGGTCTACGAGGTGGATCAGGACAAGAAGGACCCCAATAAACCGGTGAAGATGGACGACGTCGTGGACGCCGTCAGCGAGCGGGTCAATCCGGGCGGGCAGAAGGAGATGACCATCCGCCCCTACGGCGCCGAGCAGATCGAGATCATCATCCCCAGAATCGACCCCGAGGAAGCCAAGCGGGTCGAGAAGATGGTCAGCCGGATCGGCTCGTTGGAGTTCCGTATCCTGGCCAACAACCGCGATCACAAGGCATTGATCCAACGCGCCCGGCGCGAAAAAACCGACGTGCTGAAGGATTCGCAGGATAACGTGGAGGCTTGGTGGGTTCCGGTCCAACAGGGCCACGACAAGGACTTCGAAGACTACTTGTACCGCAGAGACCGTCAGGGCCGCAGAATCAAAATCCCGGAGTCGCAAAGGGAGGTGGCCGTCCGGGAGACCTTCCGGCGGGGGGAGAAGACCCTGGAACTGCTGGTGGTCAAGGACTCCTTCGACGTCAACGGCGAGTACCTGGACAATGCCGCGCGCGACATCGACGATGCCGGAAATCCTCGTGTTGCGTTCCAGTTCAAGCCGGCCGGCGCACGGCTGTTCGGGAGGCTGACCTCGCTGAACCTGCCCGACGAGGTGCAGGACTTCTACCGAAAGTTGGCGATCATCCTTGACGATAGACTCTATTCTGCCCCCCGCATCAGGAGCACCATTTACGACCGCGGTGTCATCGAAATGGGGACTCCCAGGGGAGAGGCCGAGCGCAGGACACAGCAGAAAGAGGTCGACGACCTGGTCAGGGTCCTCAACGCCGGCAGCCTGCCCACCGCCTTGAACGAGCGGCCCATCTTCCGGCTGGTAACCGGCCCCACGCTGGGTCACGACACGATCGTCAAGGGCAGTTGGGCCATCGGCATCTCCGTGGTCTTGGTGCTGCTGTTCATGCTCTTCTATTACCGTTTTGCGGGCGTGATCGCCTGCGCGGCCCTGCTGACCAACCTGGTCTTGATCCTGGCGATCATGATCACCATCGGAGCGGCGTTCACGCTGCCGGGCCTGGCGGGCCTGGTGTTGACCGTGGGAATGGCCGTCGACGCCAACGTGCTGATCTTCGAGCGAATCCGCGAAGAGCTCGGCCGCGGCGCCGCCCTGCGAATGGCCATCCGCAACGGGTTCAGCCGGGCAACCACCACCATCGTCGATGCCAACTTCACCACCCTGATCACCGGCGTCATCCTGTTCTGGATCGGAACCGACGTGGTCAAAGGCTTTGCCATTACCTTGATTCTGGGCGTGCTCTTGAGCATGTACACCGCAATCTTCTGCTCGCGCGTGGTGTTCGACATCGCCGAGAGGCGGCGGTGGATCACCGAGTTGACCATGATGCGGATCCTGGGGGCAACCCAGATCGATTTCCTCGGCAAGCGGTGGCTGGCCGCCGGCTTCTCGTTGCTGGTGATTGTCGCCGGGTTGGTGGGCGTGACCTTCCGCAGCGTCGGGCAGGGCGTGCGGCTGTTGGATATCGACTTTACCGGTGGGGTGTCGGTCGTAGCCGTCTTCAACAAGCCGCAAATAATTGCCGAGGTCCGTGAAGCTTTCAGAGGCTTGCCCGATCTGGCCGTCAGCGACGTCCAGCTCGAGGATCAGCCGCGGGGGAAGACGTTTCGCATCAACACGTCGCAACCCCAGGTCGGCCCCGAAGACTGCGAACGGCTGGCCGAATGGGCCGTCCAGTCGGTCCGGCGGCAGCTCGAAAAGGTCGTCGGGCCTGAAGGCGACACGGCGAAGCGGAGTGAGGCCGTCGAAGCGATCCGCGGGCAAGTTGCCAAGATCCTGGAAACCAAGCCCGACGATCCCCAGCGCGAATCCGCACTTCAGGCACTTCATCAGCAGGTCGCTGATCTCTTCGCCGATGCGCCCCAGAGCCCGGAACTCAGGTCCACCCTCGGTACCTTGCGACGGCAAATCGACAGGATCGTGCGGGTCAACACACCCATCGACTACGTCGAGGAATACCTCCATCAGCAGTTTCCCGGCGAGTTGGCCAGCAACACGATGGGGTTCACTAAGGTGGTGACCGTCGGACGGGCTGAGGAGGAAGAGGCGGAAGCGTCGCCGGAGAAGCCCACGCAGCCGGCGACCACGGACCAGACCCGCGACGACCTGCCCGGCGACGGCGTGCTGGCGATGGCCGGCGAGACTCCCATCCCGTTGGCCCAGGCCGACCCGCCTGAAACGGAAGGCTCGGCCGGCAAGCCAGCCGCAGAACGGCCCTCTTCCCAACCAGCCCCGGACGACGCCCCGGACGAGGCGCCCCAGCCGCCCGCCAAGAAGACTCCCGCGGAAACCCCGGCGGAAGCCGCCGACGCACCGGGCGAACCCGGTGACCAGCCCGAGAAACCCGCCCAGAAGCCGGAGGGCCCCGGCGAGAAGCCTGGGGAACCTTCGGGAAAACCTGCCGAGCCGGCAGCCCAGCCTGCACCCCGCGCGGCCGACGCCAAAACCCAGGCGCGGTTGGAGTTTGCACTCGAGGTGAGCCACGACACGGTCATGGATCTGTTCCTCGATGAATTCGGCTCCAAGGACAAGCTCCCCCCACTGGAATTGACTCCCTTGCTGGGATCGACCAACCAGCCGGATACGGATTTCACGCGCGGCGACAGCACGCCGTACAAGATGTGGAACGTGGAGATCGACCTGCCCCAGCAGCGGACCAAGGACCTGCTCGAGTCGATCACAGCCGCCGTGGCAGACACCCCGTTCTTCCCCTCCTCCAACACCATCGGCAGCAAGGTAGCGGGCAGCACCCAGATGCAGGCAATCTATGCCCTGGCCGCCAGCCTCCTGTTCATCGTGGCCTACATCTGGATCCGCTTCCAGCGGGTGATCTTCGGCTTGGCGGCGGTCGTGGCCCTGGTGCACGACGTGTTGGTCACCTTGGGGGTGATCGCGCTGAGCGCCTTCCTGGCTCCCTACCTGGGCTTCTTGCTGATCGATCCGTTCAAGATCGGTCTGCCCGTGCTGGCCGCATTCCTGACGATCATCGGTTACTCGCTGAACGACACGATTGTGGTCTTCGATCGGATCCGCGAAGTGCGGGGGAAGACCCCGCGACTGACCCAGGAGATGGTCAACACCAGCATCAACCAGACGCTCGCCCGGACCCTGCTCACCTCGCTAACTACCCTGCTCGTGGTCTTGATCCTGTACATGTTTGGCGGGGAGTCAATCCACGCCTTTGCCTTCGCGCTGGTGATCGGGGTGGTTGTCGGTACTTACAGTTCGGTCTTTGTGGCCTCGCCGGCGCTGCTCTGGATGACCCGGCCCTCGAAGGCGAAGTGATTCAGACCGTCCGGGCCTTGGGGAGGACGAAGCTCCTGCTGAGCTGAGAAAACCCTCCACGACCACGGTCCACGGCTCGGCCGAAGCCTCGCCCTCCTGTAACCCCCCGGATTATTCATGGGACCATCGTCGGGGAGGTATTCGCGTGCCACGGCTGTGTCAGCCGTGCTCCAGATTTGCCGGTTTACCCAGGGCAGCACGGCCGACACGGCCGTGGCACGCCTATGAATAATCCGGGTGTAATCTGCACTTTCGGCCGGGCCGCAATCGCCACAGTCTGCCCGCTCGTCAAGGTCTTCGGGACCGGCCGCGGTATCTTCGCCAGACTCGACAGGAGCGGACCCTGCCTTGGGCGGCAGGCCGGAGTTTGCAGCGGTTCACTACTACCTGGGGCCCCATCACCCCGATATCTCAAAAAGGCGGGGCGCCGCGTCCACGCGATCGCCCGGCAACGAATCTCTATCGCCAGGGTAACGATGATGGAACCGGGTGTGAAAATCGCCGCGGCCTCCAGCGTGCTGCTGGGCGGAATCCTCCTGGCACTACTGTTCCGTCACGACGTCCCCGGGGCGGGCCCGGCCGTGCCCGCAACCGGTGATCGGCTCGCGCTTCGCGAGCAGTTCCCGCCGCCGCAACTCCGCGGGCCGGCACCCGGCCGCTACCACCGCCCTTCCGAGTCGCCGCTCTCGGCGTCTGACGCGGCCGGAGCAGCCGGCCGGAGGGCTACCGTTCTGACGCCCATGGAGCCGGGCCAGCCACCGCCGGCCTTGGCCAGAGACTATCCCGGTGCCGCCGCCCCATCGGTGGGGCATTCCGATCCTACGCCGAATGGGCGGGGCAGATCTGGCTGGGGCACCTCGATCGAGTTGCCGCCTGCGATCCGGCGGGCTCCCCCGCCGCCGACGCACAAGATCGTCGACGGCGACACGCTCCGCGTCCTGGCGGGGCGATACCTTGGCTCGGCGGATCGCTACCTGGAGATCTACGAGGCAAATCGCGACCGGCTGCCCAGCCCCGAGCTGTTGCCGATCGGAGTGGAATTGAAGATCCCGCCCTTGCCCCGCCGGCCCCCGCCGTCTTCCGGCCTCACGCCCCAGCGCCCCCTGGTGTCGATTCCCCGCCGCGTCACCGGAGAGGACTGACCGGCAGATCGTTCACTCTCATCCGCGCCCGGCGAGCAGCAGCTTTGTCCGCCCCAACACCGTGACTAAGAAGCCGCGCAGGAATAAGTTGTGCAATTTCGGGTGGCTGTGGTCGAACGAAGTGAGCCCACAGTGCCCAGAATTCCGGGGGCTCGCTTCGCTCGACCCCGGCCACCCCGGGGCACAATTGACCAACTTATTTCCGCGCGCATCCTAATCTCGCACGTGTGGGTCCTTCGTGCGGCGCTGCCAGGGAAACGGCCGGTCGACTAGACGGCGGCGGACAAACTCGGCAATGTACCCGCCCAGGTTCAGACCGCCTACGCCCAGCATCTTGGTCCCTTGCAGGCTGGTGTCCAGCGTGCCGTAGTACAGGTCTTGCTCTTTGGCCCTGTCCTTGGGCGGCGGATCGGGGTGGTAGCGCTTCAACATCGTGTGCAGGCGTCGGGCGTCGCGGACCGCCCGGGAGTTGCCCTTCCCGGCGATGATCAGCACGGAGACCTCCCTCCGCATGTCCAGCGCTTGGGGATTCTTGAAGCCGATTGTCCCTTTCTTTGCAGCGTTGATCAGCAGGGGATCCGTCAGCGGAAACCTGGCGTTCGACTTCGTCAGGACCGGTTTCAGCGGCAGTCCGGGAGTCGACCATTCCGGCGAAATCAACACCAGGGCTTTGACGTCCTGGCCCAATTTGTATACGCCCACGGGAGGACGACTCCAGTCGAGCTGGGTCCAGGTCAGCGCCACCGACGCCCCCATTTCGGCTCCCACCACGCATAGCTTCTCGATGTTCAGCTTGCCGTCGTTGTTCTCTTGCCGCAGAAAATCTTTCAGCGCTTCCATGTCGCCGCTGACCATTCGGATGAAGTCGGCCCGCGACATGGTCTCCGCACGCAGCGTGACCTGCGTGCCCCGCCTTTCCGTGCTGTCGCCGTGGCCCCGCAGGTCCGGCACAAGCACCGCATGGCCCTGCTTCTGTAGGGAGGCGGCCAGTTCGGCGTAGTCGCTACTGCTGCCCTTATGCATGTGCAGCAAGATAATCGGCACGGTCTCCTTCTTCTTCGTGCCGGGAAAGTATGTTGTCGCCAGCCTCACGCCGTCGTTGGTCAAAAGGACCATATCCTCCGGCTTCGGCAGTTTATCCTTCTTGCCGCTGGTCTTCGTCGGGGCACCGGCCACGCACCAGCAGAATCCCAGCAGCAGAATCGTCACCGCCAGCGGCACGGCGACCGGGGGGAAGGGACTTCTCCGAAAAAAACATGCAGCCGACGGGGAAGATCGTTTTGCGAACATGGCGCATCGGCCTCGATCAAGACGGTTTCGACTCTGCCCTGGAAACCTCTGCCCTGGAAACCCCGGAGACTACCTCTTCATGGTAAATACGCAGCCAGCACCCGTCAATGTTCGTGCCCGGCATGGCCAATAACGGATCTAGCTCCGCAGAGGGGTCAGACTGTCGCCGATCCAATACGGCGGACGCCATTTGCGGAACGCTCAATCCAGCACCGTGGCGTCCAAAGCGTAATTGTCGTGCGCGTCGTGATCGTAGAAGTGCCGGCCGATCTGGTCCGCCAACACCCGCACAAACTCCCGGCGGAACTCGGCCTCCAGCTTCTCCGAGGTGGGGATCCCCGTGTTTGGCGGGTAGACCGACTGCGGGAGCTCCTTCTCGTAGACGGACTGGCTACCGTCGCTGCAATCGTAGACCGTCAGCGTCACGATCGCCTTGCCCTGGTAGAGCGTTTGGCCCTGGTAAATGGTGAAGTCTTGCAGATCGACCCCCACGACCATCTCGGCCTCCAGGGCCTTGCCGATCTCGGTGTACTCGTCCCACATGTTCTCGTCGGTCCACTCTGCCACCTTCCGCTGGTCGATCACCTCGATCTTGGGGATGTTGCGCTTCAGCAGGAGGCCCAATTGCCGGGCGAGATCCTTGGCCACACTGGTGTCCCGATACTTCAAGTTGGCCAAGGGGCGGCAGACGACGACCACCCTTTTCCCCCGCAAACCGTCGTATTCCGCCGGAACATTCGTGCCCTTGGCGATCCACATCGCCGTGGCCAGGGCGTTCCGGCAGCCGCTGGCCGACAGCCCGCCGGCGGCCAGAGCCAGGATGATCACAAGGTATCCGTACCGCAGAGAGGAACGATCCATCGTACTTGCTCACTTTCGATCTGTCTTGCCGTGAAGTCGGGTCATCCGGTTGCCAGCCGAATGCCCCAATCGATCAGCGTCACCAGCAGGATCGCCGAAGCCACCCAGCCCACCGTGGTCCCGTTGGGGGCCCAACCCAGCCATCGTCCCCGCGCCGCCGACACCACCAGCCAGGGCACGCTCACCATGGCCAGCATCCCCAGCAGCGTCCCGCCTACGCTGGCCCTCAACGCACCAATCAGTTGTCCCCGCACCAGGTGAGCCCAGGAGGTCGTCATTCCACACGACGGGCAGGGCCGGCCGAAAAAAAACCTGAACGTGCATGGCGGCAGGCCGAACTGCTGGTGCGTCCCCAGTCCTCGGGGGTCCGGTTTCAGGAAAGCTGCCACAGCCAGCAGGGCCAGCAGACCCAACGCCAGCACGCTTGCCGTCAGCCGATCACGGCCCGAAAGTGGAATCTGGCGGAATCTACCTGTCTCTACCACGTTGATCCGGTGAAGAACGGGCGGAAGATAGCCGGAAGTTGGCTTCCCCGCAAGGTCGATTCACAGGGAAGGGGCAATCCACACGAACTCTGCGAAAAAAGGAAAAAAGGGAAAGGGGGAATCTGGGAATTCCGCAATGTTTAGCCCCGGCGGCCACACCGGGACTTGCCACCGCGTAGCCGCCGCTCCCAAACACTTCACTCCCGAAATCGTGCAACTCCATTTAGCTCGGTCGCATCGTGTTCTTGGCAACGCCCGCCAGCCGCTCCGCGGCGGATTGGTCCAGGTCGATCCGCCGGATCCCGGTCGCCCGGCCGGATTGCGAATCGACCTCGACGATGGTTCCCTGCAAGCGGACGTCCTTGGTGGCCACCTCGAAGTGGGTCGGCCGGTAGGTGAGTGTGGTCTCCAACACCCGGTCGATCCGCCGGCCGAGGATGCTTTCATGAGGGCCGGTCATGCCCACGTCGCATTGGAACGCGGTCCCACCGGGAAGCAGGCGCTCGTCGGCGGTGGCCACGTGGGTGTGGGTACCCAGCACCGCGGTGACCCGGCCGTCGAGGTGCCGCCCCATGAGTTGCATGTCGCTGGTGGCCTCGGCGTGGAAGTCCATCAGGATCACCCGGACATCGGAAGGCAACGTGGTCAACACGCGGTCGGCCGCCTCAAAGGGACAATCGACCGGTCCCATGAAGACCCGCCCCAGGCAAGTGAAGACGGCCACGTGGGTCTGGTCGCGGGAGCGGAGGATGGCGAAATCGTGTCCGGGGGCACTGTGGGGAAAGTTGGCCGGGCGGACGATCTTTCGCTCGGTTTGCAGCAGCGGAATGATCTCGCGCCGCCGGTAGACGTGATCGCCCATCGTCATCCCGTCCACGCCCGCGGACATCAACTCCTGATAAATCGCCGGCGTCAGTCCCGATCCCCCCGCAGCGTTCTCCGCGTTGGCCACCACCAAATCAAGCTTCTCCTCGATTCGCACCCCACGCAGAGCGCGGATAAGGATCTGCCGCCCGGGCTTCCCCACGATGTCTCCGATCATTAGTAGCCGCACAAGCAGGGTCTTTCTACAACGTGAGGGATTAGGGATTGGGGATTTGGGATTGGGGATTAGGGATTTGGGATTTGGGATTTGGGATCGGTGCCTGCATAGCCCTTCCCCGGGAGTCTCTAGGCGCTGCCCCACCGGAGACGGCTTCCCAGCGGCGAGCCATGATTCCCCCAATCCCAAATCCCAAATCCCAAATCCCTAATCCCCAATCCCAAATCCCAAATCCCAAATCCGAAATCCCTAATCCCAAATCCCAAATCCCAAATCCCAAATCCGAAATCCCAAATCCCAAATCCCTTCCTCACCGGGCCATCTCCACGTGTCTTGTCTCGCGCAACACGGTAACTTTGATTTCTCCGGGATAGGTAAGCTGCTTTTCGAAGGCCTGGACGATGTCGTGGCAGATCTTGGCTGCGGTCTCATCGGTGGTTTCCTTGGCGCTGACCAGCACGCGGAGTTCGCGTCCGGCCTGGATGGCGAAGGCCTGCTCGACCCCCGAGAAGCTGCCGGCAATCGACTCGAGTTCTTCCATCCGTTTGACGTAGCGTTCCAGCGTTTCCCGCCGAGCCCCCGGCCGCGAGGCGCTACAGGCGTCCGCCGCGGACACCAGCACCGTGTAGGGGTAGTTCACCTTCAGGTCGTCGTGGTGGCCGGCGGCCGCGTGGATCACCTCCGGCCGCTCTCCATAGCGTTTCAGCAGGTCGGCCCCGATCTTGGGGTGTCCCCCTTCGGCCTCGTGGTCGGCGGCTTTGCCGACGTCGTGCAGCAGGCCACAACGTCGCCCCAGGCTTCCGTCGAAACCCAGCTCCTCGGCCATCATCCCCGTCAGGTAGGCCACCTCGATCGAGTGCCGCAGGACGTTCTGGCTGTAACTGGTGCGGAAATGCAGCCGCCCCATCAGGTTCACCAGACGCTCGTGCAGCCGGTGAACCTCGGCCTCCTGGCAGGCCTCTTCGCCGAGCTTCTGGATGTGACGCTCCAATTCGCGCTGGGTGTTGGCGACGATTTCCTCGATTCGGGTGGGGTGGATCCGTCCGTCGGCGATCAGCTTCTCCAGGGAGATTCGGGCGACTTCGCGGCGGATCATGTCGAAGGCGCTGACGACCACCACCCCGGGCGTGTCGTCGATGATCACGTCCACCCCGGTGGCCTTCTCGAACGCCCGAATGTTTCGCCCCTCGCGGCCGATGATCCGGCCCTTCATCTCGTCGTTGGGAATGCCCACCGTGCTGGTGGTGGTCTCGGCGGTGTGGGTCGCGGCGTAGCGCTGCAACGAGGTGAGCAACAACTCGCGGGCCTTCTGGTCGCAGGTTTCGGCGATCTGCTTCTCGTGCTTCAGGATCACCGCGCCGGTCTCCCGCTGGAGCTGGCCGTCGAGTACCTCCAGCAGCCGATTCGTGGCCTCCTCGCGACTAAGCCCGCTCAGCTCGTGCAGGGTCTGCCGCTGGAGATCCAACAGTTTGGAAAGCTCCTCTTTGCGGCGGTTGGCGTCCTGGATCCGCTCGGTCAGCTTGCGCTGGGTGCTTTCGACGATCTTCTCCTGCTTTCGGATCTGCTCGGCCTGTTCTTCCAGGGCATCCTGGCGCTTGTCCAACAGGCGTTCGCGCTCGTGCAACTCGCCGCGGACCCTGCGGAGTTCTTTGTCGCTCTCGGCCCGTTGACGATGGGCGAGTTCTTCGATCTCCAGTTCGGCCTTACGGCGACGGATTCCTACTTCTTCCTCGGCTTTGCGGACGATTTCCTTGGCTTCCGATTCGGCGTCCCTGCGGCGCAGCCGGTCCAAGAGCTTCACCAGCACGAACGTCGCCAGGGCGGCCATCAGGGCCGTTATCCCGGCGATGATCGTCACTGTTGGCCACGTTACCTTCAGCACCTCCGGCGCCGCGGCGATCAACGCGACTGTTTCCCATGTTACCATCGGATTCCTCGCAGAACTGGGGCCAGCAGAATGCCTTTGCCCCGGGCGGCCGGTCCTGAGAATACGATCAGTGACCGCAAACCGCCGCACCGCAGGCAGGGAACCTGCAAAGGAAACGATGGCCGAATGACCAGCTCAACCCCGGACGGGGGGCGCGGGTTTCGATGGGTCTGTATTGCCGCAACGGGCGAGCAGCCGCCCCCGCAAAACATGATCGGGCCGGACCGCACAAAGCCGTCCCGTCCAATGGTGGGGCACAGACTGCCCCACCATCGCAACGCCGCGATGACAGACTACGGGAACGCCTAACGCCTGATAGCCGGGCGGACCACCATACTCTTCCAGCACAAGGCGAACCCTCATCCTACCGAAGCGTGGGAAGCCCCCGTGGCGAAATCGTTGCCGGACTGGACCACAAAGAGCCCAAACCGGCACCCGGGCCCACTCGCAACAGCCGGCCCGAACGCCGCCTGCCAAAAGCCCGAAAAGCCACCGCAAAACAAACATCAGCAGATGCATCGTCTGATTGACTCCCAACACGCCGGGTGGTTGTTGCTTAATACAGACTTCGTCGAAAACTCGTTTCGAACTGTTTCTCGGCTTCGATCCCCTTACGGGCCATCGAAGGCACTCGTCATACAGTCTTTCTAGGTATCAAACACCAGTCAGCGGCACCACAAGCCCGCCACCATTGCTACGTCGCCGGCGGCCGGTCGGCTCGGCAATACCGCCAACACACTCCTAATCAGATTTCATCTTATCAGAGTCTCCACAAACTGCAACTGCGAATTGCCGCTTCATCAGAAGTTAACCCTATCTGCCAGCACAGGTTAGAGCAATCTGACTGGGGAACTGGGAGGGCTGGAGGGTCTGTTGTGTCTAGCCCGACTCAACCACCGGCGACTAGCCGGGGTCGCGCCCCTTCATGCAACCTGATAGTGGGGTGGTGCTCCTGCATCCCAGGGTGCATAAGGAGGGTTGTCCCCAGCCGGGAAATCTTACCAAAACAGAACACCATGTCTTCCTCTTCGCTTCACCCCCTGGAAACCAAGCTCGACGCCGCCTGGCCGCCGGAAGCCTGGCGCGAAGTAACCACCTTGTTGGCCGTCTCCGGCGGGGCCGACAGCGTGGCACTATTGCGCGCAATGAAGGCCCTGAAAACCACCGGAGAGGGCCGGCTGTGCGCCGCACACTTCAATCATCACCTCCGCGGCGATCAGTCGGCGGCCGACGAGGCGTTCGTGGTCGAGATCTGCCGCAGGTTCGACCTGCCCTGCCAGCTCGGACATGCCCGGCCCGACCAATTGGCCGCCCAGAGCAGCGACGGGCTGGAGGCCGCCGCCCGGGCCGCCCGGTACCAATTCCTCCAGCAGGCCGCCGCCCGGCTGGGGGCCCGATACGTCGTCACCGCCCACACCGCCGACGACCAGGCCGAGACCATCCTGCATCGGATCCTCCGCGGGACGGGCATCGGGGGTCTGGCAGCGATGGAGCGGGCCCGGCCCCTGGGACCGGCCGCCACACTAATCCGGCCCCTCCTGGAAGTCCGCCGAGCGGAGCTGGTGGCCTATCTGGACGACCTCGACCAACCCTACCGCTCCGATTCGAGCAACCAAGACACTCGGCTGACCCGAAACCGGATTCGCCACGAGTTGTTGCCCCACTTGGCCAGCCAGTTCAATCCCGGCGTGGTCGACGCGCTGCTGCGGCTTGGCCGCCTGGCCGGCGAGGTGCAGGGGGTCATCGAGACGCTTGTCGAAGACCTCGCCGACCGGTGCGTTGTCTCCCAGAGCCCTCGCGCGGTGCAAATCGATGCCGCCCGGATGGGAGATCAGCCTCGCCACCTGATTCGCGAACTCCTGCTGGCCGCCTGGCGCAACCAGGACTGGCCCTTGCAGGCGATGGGCTTTGCCCAGTGGGACCTGTTGGCCGAGATGATTTCCGCCTGCCGGGCGATTTCCGGCGAGCTGCCCGCCAAGCAGATGTTCCCCGGCGGCGTGTCGGCTGAACCCGGCCAGCAACGGTTGGTATTGCGCCGGCTGGAACCTTGATCCCGCCGCTTGCGGCTTAGCCCGGATTATTCAAGAATTCGGGAATTCTTGAGCCTCCAAAGGTATCTAAG